>PMSX01000166.1 GCA_003167495.1 Bryobacterales bacterium
GCCTCACATGAGGCGCGACGTCTCGAGTGTGCGAATTTTGCCCGTCAGTTCGGAGTTTCAATCCACGCGCCTCACATGAGGCGCGACGTCCGCCGAGATCGCGATATTGGGGACGTTGAAGTTTCAATCCACGCGCCTCACATGAGGCGCGACCTCGCGCAAGTATTGCAGCTTCGCCGACCAGTGCGTTTCAATCCACGCGCCTCACATGAGGCGCGACATGCGGATCAACCCAGACGCCGTCGCGTACATCGTTTCAATCCACGCGCCTCACATGAGGCGCGACAGCCAATGGAGCCGTGACCAGCGGAGCCGCCAAGTTTCAATCCACGCGCCTCACATGAGGCGCGACGGCCACTAAATGCACGGCGTCCACTTCCCATCTGTTTCAATCCACGCGCCTCACATGAGGCGCGACATCCCGCGTAATCCGGCTGTCCGCGTGACCGGCGTTTCAATCCACGCGCCTCACATGAGGCGCGACCATAAGCTGCACACTATATGGTATAATAAGGGGGTTTCAATCCACGCGCCTCACATGAGGCGCGACGACGTCTCGATCTGCGGATTGCGCCCCTGCAGAAGTTTCAATCCACGCGCCTCACATGAGGCGCGACGGCACTATGTCAAAGTCGTGCGTTAAGAATATCTTAGCGGGCGTCTTGCGCGGAAGTTCAAGAAGCGGCGCTGAGTGGCGGGCGAGGAGAGCGTGGCCTCGGCAGAAAGTCTTTGTGCTGAGTAGCTTGCGGAGATCGCGAAGGTTCCGGGAGTTCTCTGTGTGCTTGCGGTTCGCACGGCTAGATGACCAGCGGCCCTTCGGGATCATCGGAAGGTTTGGCGCCAAAATGCTCCAAGCGGTTGTGCCAGTTGTTGCCGAGGAAGTAGAAGCGGAGGCTGTCGTGTTCGGGGTCGATCTCCTTTATCAGTTTAGCTTTAAGGGGCACCCATTCGGCTGCGTCGACCAGGCATTCAAAGACTGAAAATTGAACGCGCTGGCCATGATTCTCACAGACGCGCGCAACGCGCCGCAAGCGGCGTTGGCCGGCCTTACTCTCGGTGTTCACGTCGTACGTCACTACAATCAGCACGCTGTCCTCACTTCCAAATCAAGGCCGGATAGCCGTCGAGGTCGCCGCGAATGTGGCGCGCAAGGAGTAGTGCCTGCGCGTAGGGGAGCAGGCCGATCTCCACTTTCTCGGCTAGAAAGGGGTGTTGGATTTCTTCCTGCTTACGCTTGTGCCAGGCGACCAGCACCTCTTTGCGCGTGGCTTCGTCCATGCTGATGGCACCCGATTCGCGGCGGTAGAAGCCGGCTGGCTTAATTTGGCGCCGGTTGATGAGGGTCAAGGCCAGGCGGTCGGCGAGCGCGGAGCGGAGCTCTTCCATGAGGTCGAGCGCGAGGCTGGGCCGTCCGGGGCGGTCTTGATGGAGAAAGCCAACGGCTGGGTCGAGACCCACGGATTCGAGAGCACCGACGCAATCGCCGGCGAGGAGCGTGTACAGGAAAGAGAGGAGGGCGTTCAGGTTATCGAGCGGCGGGCGGCGGGAGCGCTCCTTCATGAAGAAGCCTTCCTTCTCGGCGCCGACCAAGTGATCGAGGACGGCGAAGTAGGCGCGGCCGGCTTCGCCTTCGATGCCGCGCAGGGCTTCGAGATCGGCGGCGGTTTGGGTGAGCTCTACGAGACGCGCCATGCGGGCGCAGGCTTTATCGAGGAGAGCCGATGCTTCCGCGTTATCTGTTTCGCGGGCACCGCGCTGCAACACGCTGCGGCCATTGGCGATCTTAGCGGCAACGAAGCTGGCGGCAATGGCGAGGCACTGGGTTTCCTCCGCAGCCACGCGGTACTGCTGCCGGCGCAAGAGAACGTTACCGGATATGGGGCCTTGGAGACGGCCGATGAAGCGGCCACGCTCGGTCAAGAATGCCAGATAGACCTGGTGTTCGGCGCAGAGGGACATTAATCCGGGCGTACACATAACGCGGCCAAAGCAGACGATGGAGCTGAGAGTGTGGATGGGGACTCGGAGACGCACATCGTCGCCGACGCGCACGAGGGCGGTTTCGCCGTCGCGACTAAGGTAGGAATCCTGGGTGGTGATGTAGAGCGTGTTGAGGAGTTTCTTCAAAGGAGGTTTTGGTCTCCCGAGGGAGTGAGTGCTTGGCGGAGAGCGTTCTTCAGATATTGTTTGGCGCTCTTGCCGCCGGTAATTTTGGGTTCGCAGACTTCGAGTAGAGAGCAGTTCTTGCATTTAGGCAAGAAGATAGGAAGCGGTGTGACGGCCGCACGGGTGAGTGCGTGGAGGCGCTGGATGAGGGACTCCACGCGCTGGCGGAGCGCTTGATCAAAGACGACAGCGGTGCGGCGGCGCGGTTCGCCGTAGAAGAGCGAGCCTTCGGGGATGGAGATGTTCAGCATTTCCTCCAGACAGAAGGCTTGGGCGCAGAGCTGGACTTCGTCGAAGTCGCTGGCTTTGGGTTTGCCGCGCTTGTATTCGACGGGGCGCGGGCCGGTGGGGCGGAATTCAACGACGTCGGCGCGGCCGGCGATGCCGTAGTGGAGGGAACGGACGCGGAGGCCGCGGCAGGTGCGGACGCCGTCGCGGATTTCGGAGGTTTCGGAGTCGGCGTTTTCGTGGAGGAGGCGGCCTTCGGCGGTGAGGCGGTTTTCCGACCATTGCTGTTCGAGGTGGATGAGGCCCCACTGGCGCTCGCAGAAGGCGAGGTGTTGGAGGGCGGAGAGGGGGAGGAGGTCGGATTCGGAGAACACCTTAGAATCCTGGGATCTCCTCAGGCTTCAGACCTTCGATGGGTTCCAGATTGTATGTTCCGTCTGGGTTCATTTTGAGGGAGCGGTGGACCTTCGCCGAGGAGTGTTGCCCGGCTTTGGAATGGTGCTTCCACCAGATGACCTTGAGAATTTCCATACTGCCGTCTGGCCTTGCGGACGAAGCGTCATTCTCAAATAGCTTCGGTAGCAGATTCTTAATCGTATCGGCATCTTCGTCGCTAAAGCCGGTTCTTTCCGCCAACTGCGGATTCATGCTTCCGTAGAACACGTAGACGCCGGCGTCGACCCGGTGTTTCATGCCCATTGTGTCGCTGCCTCGTTTGCTGCCGTCGCCTTCGCTGCTGACGCTCTTCGTGATCTGGGTGCTGCTCACGTCTACCGGTTGGACGCTGAATGCCGACTGCACCGTGACGGGGCCGCGAATTGGGATTGATACTCCGGCTTCGGCTTCGTCGTCTGCACCTTTGCCTTTTGCTTTCTTCGGCAGGGCAAAAAGCTGGCCGAAGGCACGTACGTCCATCCACTTGGAGCAGGCAAGTTCGACGGTCTTCGCGGATCCAAAGTCTTTGCCGAGGTCGTGAACCAGACCAACTAACTGTCCGGCGGATGCGACGTGGATTTTGGCGGCCGAATGCGCAGCGCGGCGGGAAACGGAGAATAGGTGGTCGGCGAGGAGTTGGGACTTGCCGTTTGCGTCGAGGTGGGCGAGGTAGGGTGGGTCGTGCGGGGGCGGGGGTTGGTGCTCGGGGGCGGTCATGGTGGTTACTACAAGATATGATAAAATTTTTTAAAATCACAATCCGTTCCACCTCATCCAAAGTGATCTCATCGCTCGTGCGGTCATAGAGTTTCGTCGTTCGGATCGATGGCTTGGGCGTTTTCAAGGCATGCTGTGAGGCCGGTGGCCCGGAAGGCGTGGCAACAAGTTGAAGAGGGGAGTTCGGCTTCTATATAGCGCGTGCCGCTTGAACATAAGTCTCTTACGTCGGATATTCTTGAGGGTACCCAGCCATGCGAGGCGGACTCATGCTCAGCTTCCTGCATAGAGCTTCATCCAGTCGAATATGTTTATCGCGATCTCTTGCGCCTCAATGCGTGAGATTTTCAGCGAGCGTTGGATGCACCCGATAGCAGCGCTTATGTCGCCACCCACTAGATTTTCAAAAACCTCCAATCGCTCAAGCTCCGTTGCATCCTGAAGCAAATTGCTGTGCCGCTTTAGCAGATCCATCAGGCGCTTCGCCTCTTCGGTGCCTCGTGGCCTGACCGAAGTCGTTGATCGAAGAGCGCGAAGCTCATCGGTGATTTGCCTTAGTTGAAGCGACAAAGGATCAGCGCTGAAGTTTAGCTCGATTACGTTTTCGAGGAACGTCGTAGGAATTGCGAGAGCAGGATCACGTAAGGCCGCCTTCAGATTAGTATTGATTTTCTCTTTTAACACCGAGCCCCAGCTCTCATCATCTTTGTCGTAGCCAATTACTCGAAGCCCCTTCAAATCAAAAGGGACGTCCTCCAGGCTGGCGGTAACAATGACGACAGGTTTTCGAGACGCGTGTGCCAATCCAAGTTCGTAGAAGACGTTGGCGTTCTTGCCGGTAACATCCGCAAGAACAACGGACGCGTTTCGTATGTAACGCCAAATGTCACTCATTATGCTTGTCGACGAAAAGATACTGTCAGCGCGCTGAGCCACTAATCCCGCTCCTTGAATAGCCGGCACGAAGATATTTAAGTAGTATCGGTCGAAAGGCACTCCAAATGGCATGATGACGAAACAGTTCAAGTCTTTTGGCAATTGATGACGGCGCCCCACCACAATAATACCCATCAGAATTGAAATTCTGTCAATATTGACTTTTCCAGAAGGCTTGATCTCGGAATGCAGAATGCCCTTGTATTATCAACAAGATAGCGTATGATAAAGGACGTTATCATATACAAACATGGAAGGGGGATTGATCAAAAAATCAGACGGAAAACTGGCGGAAAATGTCCAGTCGGGACTGCCTTCGGTCGTCATGATGGCCGGGAAAAGAGCGGCGATCCGCTTCATCGAATTTTTCGCGGCGGAGATCCGAAACCCGAATACCCGGCGGGCTTACCAACGGGCGGTTTGTGATTTTTTCATTTGGTGTGAAACCCGTGGGCTGGCACTGGAGCGCATCGGGCCGGTCCACGTCGCAGCCTACATTGAGAGGCTACAGAAAGATCTCGCCCGGCCAAGCGTGAAGCAGCATCTTGCTGCGATCCGCATGGTCTTCGATTACTTGGTGCTCGGCCAGGTCATACCTACGAACCCGGCGGCCGCCGTGCGGGGGCCAAAGTATTCGACGAAGCGAGGAAAAACTCCCGTACTCTCCGCGGAGGAAGCCCGGCAACTCCTCGACAGCATCGACACGTCGAGCGTAGTCGGCTTCCGTGACCGTGCGCTCATCGCCCTCATGGTCTATACGTTCGCGCGTGTAGGCGCAGCGATTGGGATGGGTGTCGAAGATTGGTATTTCCAAAACCGGCGGTGGTGGGTTCGCCTCCATGAAAAAGGCGGCAAGCAACATGAGATGCCTGCGCACCACAGTCTTGAAGCGTACATGACCGCGTACATGGAGGCGGCGGTCCTCACTGACCAGAAGCACACTCCCCTATTCCGAACCACGAGAGGAAAAACAAAACGACTCACCGAACATCGAATGAGCCAGCCGGAGGTGTATCTCATGATCCGGCGGCGGGCTGCGGGTGCGGGAATAAAGACTTTAATCGGATGCCATACTTTCCGGGCGACTGGCATTACCGCATACCTAACCAATGGCGGCAAACTCGAAGTGGCGCAGCAGATGGCGGCGCATGAGTCGGCGCGCACTACCGGGCTTTATGATCGATGCGGCGACGACATTTCGCTTGATGAAGTGGAACGGATTTTGATTTGAGATTTTGGAAGGTGGGTATTGGAACAATATCACGGCGCGATTTCACAAACACTGGCACATGCGGTTCCAACCATGTTGATGACTTGCGGCGCTGGATTCGCAGCGTTGTCATAAAGAGTTAAAGCGGCGGTGTGGATTCCGGCGGTCGCGGGTGTGAACGTTATTAGTATCCCGCAGCTTGCGCCGGCAGCCACCGTGCCGCCCGCAGACAAGTTACATCCATTCACTGCTGCGGGTTGGACATTGAAGTCACTGGTGTCGCCGGTTAGTCCGTAAGGTGGATTCTGAAAGGTTATCATCGCCGTGCCTTGATTTGTGATCGTTACTACTTGAGTGGAAACCGTTCCCATACCTTGAGCCCCGAAGTTAATAAACCCCTCATTCCTGTTGAGGCTGAGCACATACCCGCCGCTAGGCCCTCCGTAGAACTCAGACACGTAAAGAACGCCGGATGCATCCATGGCCAATTCGCGCGGACCAAGGAGTCCCACTATAGGTATGTTGATCTGGTTTCCGCTCGCAGCTAGAACCTCCACCACTCTGTTGTTGCCTACATCGGTGATAAAAACATTCCCGCTAGGGTCACCCAGGACGCCGTATGGAGAACTTAAGCCAGAGCCAAGCCGCGTCTGTGACCCACCATTAGCGGGAATTTTAACCACGTCGTTATTCGTATAGTCGACAACATACACGTTATTGCTAGGGTCGACCGAGATGGCGAAAGGTAATCCAATTCCTATACCGACCGTTGTCTGTGAGCCATTTGGTGCTACTTTCAAAACGCTGTGAGCTAGTCCTTCTTCGACAATATAAATGTTGTTGACTGAATCGATCCCGACCGCGCAGGGAACTACGAGACCTGATCCGATTGTTCTCGACATCCCAGAAATCGCTGCGATTTCTTCCACCTTAGAACAGTCTGCGACATATAAGTCCCCTAAACTGTCAACGGCAACACCTAGTGGATTACTCCAACCGGTACCGACCGGGAGTTGAGCACCGCCCGTCGTTGGTAATTTTATAACCCGTCCGTTGGGAATCTGATATGGATCGTCGGTCGGTTCAGCAACGTAAAGGTTGCCACTACCATCCACCGCCAACCCGTATGGAGTATAAGGATAGGTGTTTTCTGTGAGCAAGCCTAACACCCCCGGATCGATGGCAACAACCGCTGAAGTGAGAGGTGGCAGCGGCTGATTCGGGTGAATGACGACCACGGCGTTATTTGCATTCTCCTTCCATGCCGTTTTGAAATCGCTAAGCTTGTAGGCTAGCGGTCCGGGGTGGGTCTGCTGCCATGTCCGACCAGGGTCGTTGACATAGACAAAGTTGTCGTCCATTCCCACAAGGACCATGAAATGTTTGTGGTAGCCGTCTGCGGGACTCATGTGGGTGAAAACCGCAACAATGACCGGATTACGGTTCGCCAATTCTTCTTGCAACTGTGCAATTGTCCAATTCGCATAACGATGTGAGTCTGGCAGATTAAAGTATTCGCTTGCTAAAGTCGCCAAGTTGAATCCTGTCGGCTCTGTACCGTTATCGCCTGCATCTGTGCCATTGTCACTGTTTACGGGATAGCCAAATAGTTTTAACATCTCCTGATCAATCAGTTCGATTTCGTTACTCGTCGGCGTTGTTCCCGCATAATAACTAGCGACCATCAAAACGCTCGTTGGGCCACAATTTGCCGAAAGCGGCCAACCGCCGGGCGGCACCTGCGGTAACCACTTTACTGGTATATTAGCCGCGACGCCTAAACTGGCGAACGTCAGAACAAGAAGGTATTTGACAATCCGGTAACTCACGCAATGACCTCATCGAGAGAATTGGAAGTTTTGTAGCACTGCATTGAACGCGCTGAGACCGCTCTGGTCAGCAGATGATCCAAGAGCAAATGTAGAGGCATACGAAATCGTATAAACATAGCCGCTGTGATAGACGACAACAGTGGGCTCTCCAGCCCCGACCTCATTTTGAAAGACAATCTGGTAAGCTAGCTCCCCCCCGATGGTAGTGGTCGTCAGCGTATCATCAGAATAGGGATACTGAGTGGATATCCAATTGGCAATATCAAAGCTGTCGCTATATTGTGTTGGAGTTATAACTATCGAAAAACCGCTTGTCGTCGCGTTTGAGCCGTCTTCGGGTCCTTCGCCACCGATGTCCACGCCGCGTGGTGAGCTTTGCAGCAGAAAGCCTCCGAATGAAGTCGTATTCGTTAGATTATAGAGAACCGGTGGATATAGAGTCTGAAAGCCTGATGTGGTGTCAGCAAGAGCACTCCAAGCGGCAACTGTCGTTATCTGAGAAACGACCCGCCTTAACTGGCCGCGGAATGCTGCTGAGACTTGCAATTGAAGTTGTCCTGGTGTTGCCTGATCAAATATCGATTGAAGGCTGAACGTTCCGTTACCAGCGTTTTGCATAACTCCGAGAATGGTGGGCTGCGTGCCGGTTGCGCCGAGAAGGAGTAGGTTAACACTTCCTGGAATGAGCGTGGGCTCGGCAATCTGCACGGTCACAGTAACGGTAGTGGAGGCGTTCACAGCTATGATGCTTGGTGTGGCGACCGGTGTTCCAACATTCGGTGTAGTAGTTGATTGTTGCGTAGATTGCGGCAGGTTTTTCGGTTCCCCGACGCGATGCGCAGCCACGAGCAGAATACCTCCGCCGATGAGGACGGCCGCGATTGCGATCAGAATGATTAATGATCTTTTCATAGCAATGGATATTTTCTTGGGTATCGAGATGACCGCTAGTAGGACGATGCCGATTGAAATCAGAAACGGGGCGGTGGGCTCGGGGACTGTGGTGGCAGATGCGGTCGTATATGTCGCATCATCCAGCGTGAACGACCCTCCTGCCGGATTACCTGTAATCGTAACGCTGGATATCCCACCTGTAAAGCTCAACTGAATAAATTCATTCGGGCTGCTGCCGGGATCGCCCAGGCATGGCGGTCCGCCGAGACACGCCAAGTTATCGGAAAAGAGTGACGTTGCCGACGCGACCTCCTTGTGCGCCGCGTTAAAGCCATCAAGCGTGAGCAGTTCCAGATAGGTGAAGTATCCGCCGAAGCTCGTGATCGGGGTACTAAAATCGATGGTCATCGGTCCCCCGTTGTCCGAGACCACGTTTACGCCGGAGTGCGGCGGGAACTCAAACTCATTCAGGGAAATGCCCGCAGTGAGAATAATCGCGTTCATAAAGGTGACGCCGGGATACTGTGTGGTGAGGATCGCGCTGTCCGGGAAGCCCTCGAAATCGAGGGTCACGGTTGCAGCTTCGGCGCGACCGCCAAAAACCACGAGTCCAGTCACAAACAAAGCGGTTCGCACGACGCAGGAAATGGGTGGCTCCAAATTCATTTGCTCGAAGATACAATGATTCTTCTGCAAAAAGAAACTGAAATCTGCTGAAAAATTCTGAAGTGGTTGAAAAGAAAGGCTTTAGGTTCTGTGGCGGCTGACGGCGGCAGTGTACTTCCATCGCTCATCGAATTCGGCCCGTTTGAATTAAATACGCGGCTCCGTTGTCTACGGCGTAATGCGGAGATCGTGAAGCTTCCTACGAAGCCATTTGACCTGCTTGAATTCCTTGTCGTTAACCATGATCGGGTTGTTTCGAAGGAAGAGTTGCTGAAGAAAGTCTGGGGCGAGGATCGTGGTTTAAATGTAGTCGAACAAACCATCCGACAGGTACGGACGGCGCTCAAAACCGATCCAGCGGACCCGCCGTATATTGTGACCGTAACGGGATCTGGATATCGGTTTGTGGCTCCTCTCTCGTTTCCTTTGTCAGAAGATGCTCCGCCAAACCATTCGCCTTTGAATGGTGTTTCCGATGCCGGGCTTCAATATGCCACTCCCCTCGCTCTTGCTGACGACGTCCGCATAGCTGATGCGCCCGAGTCTCCAACCACCACTGACCACAAAGGAATAAAATTTGGTGCCGCACGAACCCGGCGCTTTGCTCTGATATTCGCGACCTTGGGATTGCTTTCTGTCTCGGTCGTTGGAATTTTCCTTTACAGCACCGCGCCCGGTGAACCGGCGGCCTGCGAAGTTTCCGTTAACACGCTGATTGTGAAAGACGGGCAAGGTCGGAAGGTTTGGCAAAGGGAATTTAGAGAGCACCTGGATCACCTCTTTTACGCCGAGCATCCGCCGCTTTGCCAATATGTCGATTTGGATCACGATGGCGTCTTAGATGTTCTCTTTCCTTTGAAACCGGCGAAGTCCGGCCTTGAAAGCGACGCCCTCTATGGATTTATTACGCCGTCCCGTCTGTTAAGGATGTGGCACGCTGTTCCGTCGAGCATGCTGACGTTTCAGCCGGGTGCCGCCCTCGTTGTCGGGCCGAATGGGGATCCGAAAGTTAACCGGCAATACGATGAATATCTTCCGCCCTATTCGATTGTGAGCATATTTTCGAAGAGAGTTTCGAATGGCGATGCGAAGATAATTGTTTCAAGCGGCATGGGTGAGGCGCCGGATCAGATCGCCGTCCTCGACGGAAGCTTTAACAAACTTGGCGAATACTGGCACTCCGGCGAACTCAATTATGGACAGTTTGCGGAATACAACGGTCAAGACCGGATCTTCCTTGCTGGCGTGAACAACGGATACCGTTCAGCGACCCTTGTCACCTTTAATCCGGACAATGTGGACGGAACCACAGACCTAAGTCGGGATCTGCCAGACCAGACTCCGAAATTCGCAATCCTTGCCGTGGGCAATCGCCGGCAGCTGAGAAAATTGGGATCAGGCACTGAGACCTGCCGTGTTCTTTTCGAACGAACATGTATTGCCAAAGCAAAACCGCACCGGGAGCCTTATAATCGGGTCGCCGATTTCAGGGTTACGGAGGATCGGGTCTTTGTGACCGTCGCAGAAGGAGAGAAAGAACAAAGTCGCATCAGAGTCATGTATGAACTGGATCGGCATCTCAATTTAGTTGAGGCTGCGCCGACCACGGAATTCCAGCAGCGCCATATGGAACTCGAAAGAGCAGGGCTGCTTGACCATACGTTCTCTATGGAAGAGTTGAAGCCGCTGGTCCACGTGCTGCCGGGATGTGAGTTTGTGGAGAAGGAGAAATAGCGGATTTCTCACTGTTCAACAACAAGCGGTCCTAGGTTGCCGCTGACACGCGTACATCAAAGGCAAGCCCGGCATCACAAGGCTCTCGAAAGCTGTGTCATTCAATCGTGAGGCTCTTCCGCACTTGGCATCTTGAACTCAGCAGCGGCAGGGTCGTCACTTGTGAATTCGAGAACAATCCAGTCATCATCTTCGTCATCTTGGCGTTCCAGCGAAATCTTCCGAATCATCTTTCCTTGATCACGAAAGACATTGAAGATGTTGCCACGACCAGTCGCATGATGCTGCGCGAATCGCTTCTGATCGAGTTTGCCGGCGAGGAGATCCAGGAGCTCGCGGGCAGATATCTTGATGCGGTCCCCCTTCACCTCCCATCCCCCATAGTATGGCCTCGTGATCTTAGTTGATCGATTCCACCTAAGGGTGTGTGTAGCGTTCTCGGGCGTTTGGCTCGGCTGTGGAAGACATGCGATGGCGTCTCTGAGTGCGCCACCAAGATCCCGTTCCAACTCGGCAGCAGCATCTCTAGTGAATAATTGGGGCTTGTACTCAAACCGCCGACGCTCCGTTGGATTGTTATTCTTCCATCTTACGGCGATTGTAATCACGAACGCAATGGATGTGTTCTGGCGGAAAAAATCCCGGACTACCTCGCGGATTGTGTAGGTCCCCAAGTGCGACGACTCATGCAGAATCTGCGCGCCGTCGTCACACACGATGATGCCACGAAGGCCTTGATAACCGCTTCTGCGTAACTGATCCGCTTTTCTCTTGAGCGCGTTAAACAACGGGTTATTGTCCCTTACGGTGGTTGCAGCATACGAACCGTAGCGACCGCAAATTAAGCTTCCGGGTCCGGGTGAGTATTGAATTGACACGCTGATAGGCGGAGAACCATTACGGACGACGAGACTTTGCGGCACGTGCGGTTCGGCGCGAACCCTCTCCATGAATCTGTCGAAATCGCTATTGAAGACTTGAGTCGCAAGCTGACCGCCGAGAGGGAGTAGGAGCTGCCTCTTCGCTCCACTTCCTCGCATGGCTGTAGGACGCTCTTCGTCTATCGCGAAACAGAAGCGGTGGTTCCCGATCTTAGCCTTAGTAATACGCTTGCACAATTCTTCTTGGAACCGATCAACCGGATTTCGACGGTTCATTTCTCGGTCAGAGATCGCGACTATGTCCGCTGCGAAGCGGAGTCTTCCGTCATAGGCTTCGTAATGTAGATCGATGGGGGCTCTCAGTGTTGCTGGTTCGTATTGAACGTTGCCACACTTCGAGAAGGCGCTCAGAAGAACCAGCTCCCACTCGACGGCGACGTAATCGTCGGAGATAGTATTGAGCCGTCGCACCCAATCTCGTATCTTCTCCGCGGACGCAACCGTGCGGTTTTCGCTCAAGCAGCGCGCGATAATCCTGCGACTAAAGAATGCCATCAAACCTATTGATAGCATTGGCGACTCGGCGGGTGATCCGTGTCCTGCCGGGATGTGAGTTTGTGGAAGGCGCCGTGACCACGGTAGCACTCCCGCGATTCGCGTCGCGAAACGCGTGCTCTCCAAAAACACTTCGAAATGACCATTTTCACGGCTTTCTTAACCACGGCCAATTCTGATCGAATTCAGATTGTTTAACCCCCAGATCACGTCTCGGTGCCGGAATCGCTCGTGAAGATCAAACCTATTGCCGGTCATGGGTTGCACTGCCTCGATCAAACATTTTATAGACAAAATGTTCGGGCTGCCGTATACTGCCCTTTGATAGCGATCTGGGCCGTGTATAGTGTCTGGGTGGCTATTCAAAGCGATAGTGGCACCGTGGATGAGGTTGATCCACGGAAGCGAGGAGAAACCATGGGCCATTGGCTGCGCCCGCCGGAATGGAAATTTTCGGCGGTGCTGCGTGTTCTGCCGTTCATCGGCTTTTTAATAACGTTTATTCAGACCCCTCCACGGGAGGGCTCTGGTCCACTCGGTTTTCTGCTGTTGGCGACGCTCGGAGCGGCTAGCATAGCCGCGTGGCTGGTTTGGTCGCCGAATTCAGAAAACGGCGAGTGAATCTCATCGATCCTAAAGAGCAAAGCACACTTGCTCTTTTTTTTGCCGAGGTTGCGGGAAGAGTATGAGCCTTTCAGATTCGTCGCTTGACGCCCTGGGAATTCTCGCGCTCCTGATCTTAACGTCGCTGCTTGATGTCCTAGCGCTCAACTTCTTCATGTCAGCCAGGAACCGTCGAAAGCACAATAAACTTAAGTTGGTGAACGAATACCTGGCCCGACACCAGCTTTCTTATCCGATCTGGTACATCACCCTAATCCTTCTTGCCGACATCCACCGACTGACGAACCATGAGGCCGTCGTTATGAAGAACGAGATGGCAATCGCAACCGTGCTGAGTGTTTTCTTTTGGCTCGGCGGTCTGAACGGCGTAGCTGGGCAGGATGACGCCATTCTGGCTGACCATCCTAAGTGCGAGACTCATTGCAGCAGCTCATGGTCACTCAGATTCACTGTCATCGCGCTTAGCTCAGTACTTGCGATTCGTTTCCTTTGGTATTGCGATGGTGGTGGTGTTGCGCCCAGAAGTCATACGCGCACTAATGAAGTCACCATAGGTAGGTTGTAATGAGGTCTGACTCATCGGGACTGACTCTGGTCATATTTCTCGTCCATCGTCGCGGGGCGTTCGGCAAGCTGTTTATGTGTTGCGAGTATTTGTGGAGAAGGAAAAATAAGTTTCAAAGCGTTTCGATATCTATTGGTTGAAACAAAAAAAGGACGCCGTCTCAAAGAGTGGCGTCTTGAATTAAATCAGTATTCCTCCGGCAGAAGGATGGTGGTCGCGGACCGGTCGGCTTCCGTAATGACATAAATGCGCGTGCCATCGCGGAGCGTGTAAACGGAGAAAACGCGAGAGCCATCCTTGATTGCTTTTTCGTTCCGTTCACTGTCTTCCGCGTCGGTATCACCCCAATCCCCTCCGGAGTGTCTCAGAAAGAATCCGAGTGGAGTCTGGTCGTTGGTTGTTAGCGCATCGAGTGCGCCCGGTGTGGCGACAGTTCGCCCAAGCGAAAAGCGTGGCTCAGCCAACTGAACCCCCCACGAGCGCACGCGCTTCCAAGAACGGCGCTAGCCTTGCAGTCGCGCGATACTGCGGGATGGGATCGAGTTCTTTGAAGGCGGATGTGAAGGCATTTGATAGGCTCCACATCGTCCCCGGTGCGAACTCGTCGTGCGGCGGGTTGAAATATAAATCATGGGTTTGCCGCGCCAGATGTCGAGGGACATCAAGCTCCCCTTCGATGAATGCCTGGTATATGACGAGCTTCGCCGTCACGTCGGTGATTTGCGCCCCACGCCAGAGATCAACTGCCTTCACCATAGGATCGAAGTTCCGCTGCATCTGGTCAACGCCGATGGAAAGCGCATCTTGCAGCCGGAAATGTTTTGAGTGCTTCGCGAGTAAAGGTTCGAAGTCGCCGTGGAATGCCATGTTGTCACAGACGAGCACCCTGTAACCAACGGTTAGGGCAAGTCGCATCGATTTGTCGTGCGCGTTGCGGACGCCGATCGCGAACCGGCAGCCCTCGAATCCGGTTTGGAGTTCGAGGACGCCGAACATTTTCATGCCGTCTTTGGAAACGGCATATTCCTCGGCGTGCACGGCGATGTGCCGGAACCCGAGCGTTTCAATGATGGCTTCGATCACCTGGGCATGAGCGATTGGGCGGTGTGTTTCAGTTCCGAGAGGTGTGGGCACGAGTGCCAACTCCTGTCGGGTAAGCTTACCTGTCTGGGACAGGAGCATGGAGGGTGCTTCAGTCATTTTCGATATCTCTCTTTTTGGAATTGGGATTATGTCTCCGCCGGATGGCGGTTGCTGCTTTGAAAAAGCTGATTAAATCGTAATCTGGCGGGCTTATGCGGTCAAGCAGAGTCGCGCATTGGCAGCGAGTCGAGAAACGCCTCGATGCTCGGATAGCGGCTTGCGCACATGCGGTAACGATCTCGGGGTGGTCAACGAGGCCGACGAGCGTAACCTTTTTGCCCATGCCATAGGCGATGCCCGCCTCAGTGAGCGATGAATGACCCGCAGGCGCGAGGAGAATCACGGCATCGCATTCCCGGAGCGCCTTCATCTCTGATTCAAAAATGTTTGCAATAAAAGGATTATCTTCCCAGTCCGTTATGGATTGGCTGAAGGCTTTCAATTCGTCCACAACGGATCTGCCGGTCGCGAGGTTGGCACCGCTATCAAGGAATGAATAAACCGCATAGCCACGCTGCGCTAGGGCGTTCGTAAGATCTCTCACGGCATCTTTGTTTCGCCAGGGTGAAGCGATAAAGAATTTCATGGGCTGATAAGGTTATTCACATATGCCCGCGTTATCGGTCCGAAGTAGCCTATGGCCGGCGTGATGCAGGCTTTCTTCTGAAGTTCGATTAGAGCATTCTTGGTGAGCGTGAGGAAGTGGCCGGTAGGACCCACGGTGGCAAGCTTCGTGGCGGCAGGACCGGCATCCTCGGCGATAAGAAATGACTGGAGCTCTTTTACTTCACCGCCAGTCATACCGAGCTGGAGATTTCGGGTAAAAGGACTTGTGATCTTTGGTGTGGTTGAAAACGATGCCGATGAACAGCTCGAAGAGCCTGCTGACGACTCGACGTTGGCCTGCGCTAGGAGCGTAGCCAACTGCGATTGAAGGGCTTGCAGTTCAAGAGCCAATGATGATGACGATTCTGGGGCGGTTATAACGGTCGAGGATGCTGGAACTGGCGTGAAGATTGGTGTATAAAGGCTTCCGCCTCCTCCACCACTACTGTCAACGTTGCCGCCCCCTCCGCCCGAGGAAGCCGATTGTGTCGTTGCACTCGTGCTTGATGACAGCGCTGAGACGTTGCCGGCTGCGTCGAACGCATCAACTGCGAAACCGTACAAGGTATCCGCAGTTAAACCGGTATCGGCATACGTTGTAGCGCTCGTCGTCGCAATCCTCGTGCCGTTCTGATAAACAGCGTAGCCAACGACGCCCACATTATCCGTCGATGTTGCCCAGGAAAGGTCGATCTCGATTGTCGAAATGACGTTCGCGGCAAGGCTGGTGGGAATAGAAGGGGGCGTGCCGTCCACGGTTACCGTGGCTTGGGCGGTCGAAGTGCCGTTGCTGTTGGTTGCCGTGAGCGTATAGATCGTTGTGGACGATGGCGAAACGATGACTGAACCTGTTGAAGTTGCTAATTGGTTGCCGAGTCCTTGGTTGATTGAGACCGTACTAGCCAACGTCGTGTTCCACGAAAGGGCAGATGACGCGCCCGGCATGATGAATGCCGGCGACGTGGAGAATAAGTCGACCACTGGGGACGATGATGACGACCCGCACGCCGATCCCGTCGGCGTTATGGTGTAGACCGTCGATCCTATGGCCTGCGAGATGGTCGTGCTTGCAACCCCAGAAGTACAGCCGACTGTCACAGTTCCCCCGCTTGAGCTCGTCGCTATCGAGAGGCCGAGCAAAGGCGAGATCAGTGTGAAGATCCCTCCCGTCGAACTTGAAAGCGTAACCGCTACGCTCGTTGCATTTACCGTGAGGGCATCCGCAACGGAACCCGTCGCGATGGTCAAGGAAACTGCTGGCGAGGATAAATAGACGTTTGTGGCATTTGCGTAGCTGAGAGATGCCGCGTGGACGTGAGTAATAAGATTGAACACGAGAAAGAAGAAAAACGGCTACCAAGGGAGCTGCGGTTGGTTGTTTTGTCATCCTCTAGATTGAAGGTGAGCTGCGGTTGGATACTTACTGGCAGAAGCTTGGTTTGGTCGTTGTGGAAACCCACCCCGATATTGTCCCGTAACTATAAACGAGAGTGCTCGATTGGATGGGATCGTAATTCTCAAAACATCCCGTCCAAGGACTACCAGACACGCCGACTCGAATCGTGGATGAACCTGCTACTTGAAGAGCCGTCGTAGGAGCTGTACCACCGGTATCGATGCCAACATAGCCTCCTGGGATTATCCTAAACAACGCTGTGCCTGAACTGTTTTGAAAGGATACGAGGTCAGCTGCTTGGGAGGCATTGCCTTCCACCAAAAGACCGTAATTGCCGCCAGATCCATTATCGACGCCAAGCTCTGCTGTAAGGCCCGAAGATGTACCTATTGTAAAGGGCGAATTAGTCAATGTAGACAGACTGCCGAGCGTAAAGGCCGCCCCTCCGTTGCTGTTCATGACCGTATTGTTTGAGCTATTAATTCCAATAAGATTGATGGGGTTGGAGATGCTATTCAACCCTTGCAAATACTTGTTGTTGTCCATGAGAATATTGCCGCCATGGACTTGTAACTCTGCGGTTGGACCAGGCGTGCCGATACCGACGAAACCTGAGGATGCCACAACCAATGCATCGCTAGACGAAGCGTTCGCCACCTGGAAAGTAAGACCATTTGCGGGAGTCGAGGTGCCGATACTCACCGCGCCGCTGGAGAGCACGTTAAAGATGTTCGTACTCGTTCCAACGGAGAAGAGTGTTGAAGCAGTTGAGGTACCAATGCTAACATTGCCAGTGTTGAAATAAATACTAGAGCTGGAGGTAACCCATTGGCTAGAACCACCACCGAGTCCCAACGTGGATGTAGCCACCCAACGGACTCCCCCGCCGGTAGTTTGCAGCAGCATACCCGCCGTGCCGGAGGTATTCGCACCGTCAAACAGAGCTCCGGTTAGTTGCAGATTGCCGGCCACGGATAATGACTGCGTCGGCGTACTTGTGCCGATGCCAACGTTGCCGGCGTTGAAAAAAATAGCGCTGTTACTTGCCGTCGTCCACTGCGAACTGCCACCAGTGCTGACCAAGGTTCCGTTTTGGTACAAGTTGCCGGTATAGTTGATATTGCCCGCCACAGAAAGCGCCTGAGAGGGAGAAGTGGTGCCGATGCCGAGATTGCCGGCGATGTAGGTATTGCCATCGATTGGAACGTCAGCAAGACTATCAATAGCGTTGACAACGTAGTTGGCGACAATTGCGTGGCCGGCTGCGGTTAGGTGAACTTGGTCTTGATAATAGGTTGTGTTTGTGTCAGCTCCGGCAACACCTATTGTCGGATCAGCCCCTACATCTGCGAGCGCATCCACGCCCGCTGCGGCGAGGTTAGCGCGAACGGCTGCATTAACTGCCTGTCTAGCCGTCTCAAACCCGGCGGGCGCCGACCCGCCTCTGGGTAAGATGGAGAGCCACACAGTGTAAAAGCCACAAGCGTGCGCTAAGGTCGTTAGCGCGACTAAATTGGTATAGGTACTCGATGCTGTAGCTCCAAAATATAAATCGTTCGTACCAGCGTCTATCACATAGATATCTCTGTTTGGGCCGATACCACTATTTACGGCTGGGCAAACGTTGGTAACGAACTGAGTGGCTCGATCAGCAAGCGTCTTACCACCGGCAGCCGTATCGATGCCGGAAAAAGCGGGGAGTGCGTTCAAAACCAACTGCGGATAAATTTGCGCGACCGTCAAATCTGCATATTCAGTCGCATGTGAATCCCCGTCAAACCAAATAAGGTTGGGACGCGGCCCTAGAGCGATGCCGCGCGATCCAAGAAAGGTCTGATTCGCGACAACCGAAGCACGCTCCTGAGATTGAGTTAAGGCGGTAGTATAGAAGGACTAGGGCAGGAGCGGCTCGTATGCCCTTCCCGCCCGCATGAACCGCAAGTCTTTGCCTTGCGGTTTTTTATTTCCACCGGCTCGCCGTTGTGTCCGAGCTGGTTTAACTTCTGGTCGATGGTTTCCCGCTCTTGAAGTAAGAGCGAGATTGCCTGCTTGCGTAAGTCTTCAGCTTGCTCTAGGATTGTCATATTAGTCCGTGCGCTGTAGGGTGGTAGGGGTTAGTTTATTTAACTTTCACTGCAAAATTCAAAAACGGTTCGACTATCTTCTCCGCGTCTTCCGCTGTTGCTACGGTCAATAGCTTCAGCCGTGCCAAGTCAAAAGGTTTGGCAAGCACCTGTTCTTTGGTGGCCCAACTCCTTATCAAGACGTTTTTCAAGGTCTGACTTCAAGGAGCCTGGTGCCCTCCGACTCAGACCGACAGACCTATCGTCTGAGAGGTCAAAGCCAACTTTGGCCAAACTCGCCTCGGCTTCCGAGACCGCGGTTCTCGCTTTTTCGAGGTGGCGTTCTGCCTCAGCCGCATGAGCCCTCAACTGGTGGACGCTATCAATTGAATCTTTGGCACCGTACTTCTGAACCCATTCATCTTTAGTTGGATCTTTCTGTAATTGATATGCAATATCGGGATCACCCTGCGCCGAGCCGATTGTTTTCCAGATCTGCGATTGAAATGAACCGATCAGAGCATTGAAGACAAGCTCATCTGTTAAGTCCAGAACAGCACCGGGTCGCACCATCCAATTTCCTTTAGGCTCGTAACATGTGGAGCAATCTTTCGGAGAATATCGCCCACCCTGCAAATCAGTTTCGATGCTTCCCAACCAGCTTTCTAAATCCGACTCGATCCATGTAAACAGATGGGGATGAATAACAAAACAGCGATTTGGTCGATCTAACTTCATTCGACGCCATGCCCGAGGCAAATCTAAGCCGGAAACGGGAGATTGTGGCATATTGACTAAGAATGATAAGTGGTTTTCGACATAAATCCTGTCACGCCTGACTCAAGCGATTTGAATTGCGTCATTATTTTACATCGAGTGATGTCTATCGCCTCTTCCACGAAAGACGGCGGCGTTTCACTATAGACCCCTGCTCCCGCTTTGCATGTCAATAGGTATCCTCGCGCCGCAAGCCACAATAGTGAAGCTCAACCATCCGACCAGTGATGTCATAGCGAAAGCGCCAACGCCCGAGGGCAAGCCGAAATTGGCCTTCACCAGCCGGAACCGCCTCCAGCTTTTTAATATTATGTCGATGGCTTTGGTTGTAAGGATCGTCGGCGAGAATGGCTGCCGCGCTCTTTTCGGTCGCTCCAAAATCGCGGTGCCCTTTGAGGAGTTTATGGGAAAGGCGTTCGTACCGTGGGGTAGTCTGGACCGAATACGAGGGGGTCATGCTCCCAGAGGTCAGCCGTTACGTTTCTTACCCCGTGCCGCGCGAGTGGCAAAAAATTCTTGGGCCGGACGGCTCTCGCCAGCGACGAATTCAGCATGGCTTGTCTGGATCGCCGCACGGATTTTGGGGTCACGGATCTCACGTTCGTCCTGCGCTTCATCGGGAGAAAGTTTTGGGCGGATATTGATGACGCCACCAGAGACACTAAACTCAACCCGATCTCCGGGTTTAATGCCAGCCTGCCGCCGAATGCTCTTCGGCACGGTGATTTCAGTTTTAGGTTTGAGGATGACGGTCATGGTAATTGTTGAGCGACTCGTGGACTGGTGGCGGGGCTTCGCCTCGTCCCAGCGGATTGGCGGTCGCCTGCTTTCAGTTACTACACCGGAACGGGAACTTAACCTTCAGTCTAAAGGGTCTTCACCAAGTCGTCAATCCGGCGACTTCCCTCCCCGTCTTATAAACCCGGTAGGGTTTTCGGCGGCAATCGCCGCCGAATCCGTTACGCCGGTAGTGCACCCGTAACGCGCACCCGTTTGCCCGGAGCGGTAGCGGAGCCGCGGCCTGACCGGTAGGTCATGGCAGCGGGGCAATAGCGCCGGCTGCCCGTCCTTTTTGTACGACCGCAACCGAACCAACGGGTGTGGGCGGACAACAAAGCGATAGCATTGCGCCACTTTGGTGTAGCATGGCTCACCACAGGGGCGAAAAGGACGGGCAGCCGGCGGTAGCCAGGCAAACGGGTGCGCGTACCAGTGGGCGTTAGCCCTTTGTTTTCGCGGACTTTTGGCCGCGAACCCGTTCCCGTGGGGCCGAAACGATTTCAGGGGGCATTTCTGCCCCCATTTCGGCTCCCCTCTGCGCGCCTATTGGCGCTCCCGAAACCCCTAGCGGGTGAAAAGCCTCATGTGAGTAGGCGATCTCGCTTAGAATTCGCACGAGGTGCTGCTCTATATTGATCGGGAGTAAGAATTCATTCGGTGAATTCGGTTCTTGTCAGTCGCCGAGTTCACGACCGGCGAACATAACGCAAATGTCAAATTCGGCAATGTTGCCGAATTGGTTTGCCGGTTTGCGGTAAAGCGATTCCCTTCGCTAACTAAGCCGCACGATGGCTTTGTTTAATGCCAAGTTTGACCTCAAGTATCTCAACGCGGCGGCGGACGTCCTTGAGTTGCCTTCCGTGTTCGGACTGGGCGAACTCTTCATTAAGTTTTTCGGCAAGATCGGCTTTTGAAACCATCATTTCGGTGTTGGTCCGTAAATCTGCGCGCAGCTCGCGAACGTTCGTGTCCAACGTTTTTATATCGCGCTCTATCGGCCAAAACCTCTTATCCAGATCCGCCTTCGTCACCATGTCCTTGCGGATCGCACGAAGGTCATTCTGAATGGCCACAGCGATGCCATCGAGAGTGGTCAACTTTTTCTTTTTTGTGGATGATTTTGGTGCCATTGCTGTTAACTATACCCGCCTGAAGCATTAGGTCAAGCGAAAGTCATGGGTATGCTTTACGCGGCTTCCGCAATCACATCGTTATCCGTCATCTCCTTTGGTCCGTGCAACTCTGCCGCTAGTTCAACGACCGGCTCAGGCATGGCTGTGGATGGTTCATGCGGCGTCGATCCTAGAACGGCCGCTTCATCACGGTCCGGTACAAGGATGAAGTCGGTCGGCGGCGGTGTTGCGGGTGCCGGGATCTCGGCATCAATCGGCATCACGTCGGGTTCAAGGCCGAAGTCGTCGGACGCGACGGGTTCGGCAACGGGTTTCAAAGGAAGCTCCGGCTGGCGGTCACGGTTGATTTTGAATTCCTCAAGCGTCATAAGTGGTGCCCGCTTCCCCAGTTCCCGCCGAGTCTCCCGCTCCGTGAAGTCATCGATCAACCATTGGTTCTGATATCTCCCTTGGTTCTCTTGCCGCCTGGCTTGCCGCACCATATCGACTTCTCCCGAATCAAGGCTTTTGACATAGCGGTCGATCTCCTGCGCGCAGTACCATTCGTATTCGGTTTCGAGATCTTGCTGTGCGCGCCGTGCTTCTTCCTCGGCGCGAAGTTTTACCTCACGCTCGTTCCGTTGGGCGGCGGTCTCAAAGTTCGGTGGCGGCATGACGTTGCCGCTCACGAGCGACACAAAGAATCCGGCAGGGTTTAAGATCTTGCCGCCAGACTGTCTCACCTGCTGGTCTCCCCATTCGAGTTGCGCGAGTACTGGTTGTTCGGGATGGATGGCCGCAAGGATGGTCCTTGCATACGGTTCAGCGACTCCCCGCTTCATAAGTTCCGCGAGAAACGTTTCGTTGACGGGCGGTGTCTTTTTTTGATTGCCGTGATCACTTTGATGTGGAGTTGATGATGGTGCTGGTGATCTTGGAGCCTTCCCATGATGCGGCTCGGCTAGAAGTGCCGCATCGGGCGGAAGCGATGCCTGCTTGCTGAGCCGCGCGCGCCGGTCGCGGTGGAATTTTTCACCGTGATAGAAAATGATTTTATAATTTTCTCCGTCGCTCGTTTTCTCGATCTTCCAATCAGAGAGATAGCCGAATTCGGTGAGCTCGTCGAGAGACGGTGCGAGCGTCCGCATGATGAGTGATGAATATTGGTATCGCTGGATGTTTAACATTTGGCAAAGTTCGTCATACCGCTTCTCGAACACGCCTTCGGTGCGCGAGGCATAGAGCCATACTTGCAAGAGCGGCACGAGCGCCTTCGCGATATGGTTGGTAAGTTGCCGATACGCTTCGAGGTCAATCGGTAACAAATGATTACTGTTGATGTTCTGGAGCTGCCAATCCGAAAACCAAACATAGTTCTTGTCGGCAACTTTTCCGTCGGGCAACTCTTTGCCAAAACTCACGGCGCGTTCGAAGACACGAAAGCGATCTTTGACCCGGCGTTTTTCATTTGCGAGATACACGACGCCCTCCGAAAAAATCGTGGTGGAAAACAAGACGTCGAGCCACTCTTCCACTTCGCGATAATTTTTTCCGCTGTGACGATGTTTTCGCAAGAGCCGTAAAATATCCGCCGACGTGAAGGAGACGGGATTAGTCACCACGCCCTCCTTCTGCACGATGTCATTCAGAATTTTACAGAGCGCGATCCATTTGTCCTGATCGGCGGTGATGGGTAATCCATATTTCGCGGATGGGATGATCGTCCCCTTCAATTCCATCCGCTTGCCGTCCGCCACGGTTGTGATGGTGAATGACTTCTCTTGGGTGTTCCGCAGGCGCTTGCTGGACGGCGTAAAAAAACCGAGCGAAGCCAGATTTTTTTCTACCTTCACAAATTCGGTTGTAGGTAAGGTATCGACCGGTGCCTGAAGCGCGGTCCCAAACTTCCCTTCAAGGTTCTCCCCTTCTTTAGTTTTCTGCCATGCCTCCTCCATAGTCCCTTAATTCTTCCACGAAACCAGTAATTCATCAACAACATGCCTAGTGGTGATTGTTGAAGATATCGGAATAAGTCTAAGAATGTCGAGTAAGAATTTTTCGCCTCAGAGCGGGCTATAACTATGGCAAATCTGCCAGCGTGAATTGTTTCGGAGTGCACCAAAATTTGTTTCGCCGTTCACTGTTTCTTGTTTCGCGGTGCACTAAAATTTGTTTCGGAGTGCACCATTTTTTGCTTTGTGGTGCACTCATTTGTCTCGGAGTGCACCATGCGATGAAGCCAGAAAAAGAAAGGGTTCCAGCTGATTTGTTTCAAAGTGCACCATCATTTGTTTCGGAGTGCACCACGACAGACGCGCTGTGAGATTATCCACTGGGGCGGTCAAAATGAGTGGTGATGGAGAGGGGAGTAGGCGAGATAGAAATCGGAATTTTTGGCGTGCGGGAGGGAGGGGGGTACGGGATTTTAGGGTGTGTGTTCTGACCCTTGTAAACAAGCGATCAAGTCACGGTGAAGGCGGCGGGTGACAACCGGAACCCACAGTGAGGGTATGGCCGCAAGCAATGGAGGCAAGGCTGTCGACCGGTGGTGGGGGACGGCTTTAGTCGCATCGCCT
>PMSX01000014.1 GCA_003167495.1 Bryobacterales bacterium
CCTGCGCCGATGATGAATGTTCCACGTGAAGCTTTTTTGACGACTAAGCTTTGGAGCAAGCCGACAGAGCAAATGGAAGCAATCAATTCGTCGAGGCCTTCTTCGGCTCCGCTGGTGCGAACGTTGTCGTCCCAGAGGGTCAACTTGTGGAGAGGAATCTCAACCGTTTCTAGTTTTGTCAGGTTCAGCATTTGGAATTGGGTCCTTTGTAATCGAATTGGAATCGAGCCGCACAGGTGCGGCTTCACCTTCCATAGGCGGAGCAAATGCGAAGTCTCCGAAGGTTGGCAGGGGTTAGCGAATCGCGTCAGCGATTTTTTGGAGGGAGCGGAGCGGAAGGAGCCAAAACCCGGAGGGCGCGCCCTTGCAACCGCCGGAGCGAAGCGTAATGTTGCGGAGGGAAGGAGAAGCGCAATGGACCGCGCAGCGGACCTTGTGAGAAGGAGGGCGTTGCGGGAGGGAACGGCCCGCTGGGATGGGTGGCGGAAGACAGGCGAGGAACGGAAAGGCGGTGGGTGGAAAGCCTTTGCGATCGCGGCAGAAATCGGCGGGTGCGGGATGCGCCTGGCTGAAGCCAGGGAAGGGGCACCTTCCCGCCAGAGAGTCGGGAAGAAGAGTAGCGGTAGTGGGAGAAACAGCAGGAATCAAGGGAGTGTGGGTAAGAGTGAAAAGAAGCAGACCAGTAATTGGAAACGGAGAAACACGAAAGCGAGAAGGACAAACAACAACAACTGAGAAAACGACATCCTGATGCTGACAAGGAACGTGGAGAAGAAACGGATGAATGACGAGAAGAAACGATAGACGGCTATGGACAAAAAAGGAACGACGGAAAGAAGAGTGGTGCAGACGATGCGGATGAGACAGAACGTAATGAACGTGGGAAAAGAGAATTCGCTTGAAGGGAAGGCATGAGGTGTGTGGAAGAACGATGGAAAGGAAATAAAGTTGGAATTGATCCGGTCCCCCCGTGAGGGGGTGAGGGGGCGAATGAGGGGAAAGCTCCTGTTCCTTATTTTCGAGAAGCCGGCTTAAGCCGGCGGATCGGAGGCCGCGTCTGCGGCGGCCTCCTGGTTCTGGTTGAGTTGGGGATCGATGGCGGCGATCAAGAATTTCGCGGTAGCGCTGATGGTTTGCAGCGATTGTTTGAGCTGGGTGCTATCTATTTTGTAAGTGGCGAGGTAGTTACAGGCGACGTGTTCGATCCCGAAGTGGCGCATCACGACGTAGGCAATGGCTTCCGCTTCGAGTTCGCGCTGTTGTCTATTTTTGGTGACCGCATCAGGCTGTTTGTCTCGTTTATGTAGCAGCTCGTGCGCGAGCTCATGGACTACGACCCCCGCCTTGGCTGTGGGGGACAAGCTCGTACGGATGACGATGCGGCCACCGGCAGAATAGCCTTCGACACCGTCTTCTTTGATTTCTTCGTAGTCGAGAATGATGTTGAGATCTTCTTCGGTGACCCATTCGAGACGGCCGAGTAATTCTTCGCCACCGGATTCGGCGCCGTAGGTGAGGGCCGGTAAAGGTTCCCCTTCGGTATCGGATTCACAAAAAACGTAAGCGGTTTTGAAGCCTGAGAGGCGCTTGACGGTAGGACTGTCTTCTTTGGTGTCATCGGCTCTTTTGCGATAGACACAGGGGGCAAGGATGGCGATGCCTTTCGCGCCTTTCTTGACGTGGCGGCCTAATTTGCGCCAGGCGTTGAAGCCCGCGACTTGACCGGACGACGCGGCTGGGCGTTGGCAGGCGATGAGCAGCTGATTGTTCCACGAATAATGAGAAAACTGCGCCATGGCGTTGAGCCAGGATTGGAAGAGTTCGCTTTGGCGAGCCTCATCCGTTTCTGTTGCGAGTTGATTGACGCTAGCCTCGATTTGCTCGGTGAGGGAGCGCGCTTTATCGGTAGTCATAAGAATTGGAATCTCCTTTTGTGTGTGCGTGCTGCACAGTCCCAGAGGAGCTGGCGAAGTCAAGGGCCGGAGCGAAGCGGAGTGCATTTTCAGCCCTTGACCGTCAGCTAGGATGGGACGACCGCAAGCAGGCACAAGTGTTCTTTGGCCGCATAGCTATTGGCTCGGGAGTGTTTACTTGGGGTTGTTTGTCCGTTCGGCGAGTGGAGACGAGTGCGGCGTTTGGGGTTGCGTTGTTCAGGCTGGACGGGATACGAAATCGATGGAAAGAACAAAAGGGGAGGAAGGCCTCCCCGATTTCTTAGTAATTGTCATCGCTGGGCGGTGGCGGTTCGGCCGAGTCGTCGCTGGCGTTGGATGCGCGATCGAGAAGCTTGATGGTGTCGGCTTTGAGTTCGACGGCGGTCGCTTTGATGACCTGCTCGCTCTTCTTTTTGCCGTTCGGGATTTGGATGGTTTTGTCGTACTGGCGGGTGATGTGTTCGCCTTGCACGAGAACGTAAGCGCCTTTGACGAGGCGGTCGGCTAATTTAGCAAACGTGTCCCCGTACGCTACTACGTTGTGCCACTGGGTGCGTTCTTTCCAGTCGTCGGACTCTTTGTCTTTCCACGAAATCTTGGTGGCCACGGAGAACTTGGTGACCTGGGTGCCGTTCTTCAACTGAGTGACCTCTGCTTGGCGGCCCGTAAAGCCTAAAATAGTTTGCTCATTCAAGTACATGGTGTGGTTTTCTCTTTTCTGCCCGTAATCTCTTGGGCGACCAGAAGCTGAGTGGGGGCCACCTCCCAAGCGGCTAGGTTTCGACCGCTTTGTGCTGGGTGCGAAAAAGAATTTCGAGCGAGTTGGTTTTGGACGAGTGGGCTGGTGAAATTCTTTTTTGGGGTCCCGCAGAAAGTAAGGGAGCGACGCGCGCCGGGCGGTGGGGTTTACCCCGAAGCGGAGCCAAGAGAAGGAGGGTGGAAAGAAGAGACAACGAAATGGACGGGGAACGGCAACACATCGGGGCGTGTTCTGGCGTGAGCAGGTCAGGGTGTGTGGGAGAACGGTTGCGAGGATGCCATTCGCGTGTGCGAACCAACAAGAGTGGAAAGGGCGACGAGTAGCGATGGAAAGATCGCCGTGGGGCCGGGCGTTCGGCGAGGATTTGCGGAAGTGGCCGGTGGGCTGCCGGATGGGCGGAGCGCGGTTCGTGCTTGGCGTTCACGCGGCGTGTGACAAGACCAGGACCGGACGGCGTTTGGGGCGAACTGGGCGGAAGGGTGGCGGGGAACTGTCAAAGATGCCGGCGGATCGGAGCTTTGTGCGCGCCAGCGTCGGAAGTCGGGGCGGTCACTTGGGCCAACAGTGTGCGATTGAAAAGAAATCAGGGAAGGGCTGTCCCTTTTTTCGGGGCGATTTACGCTTTTAGTGTTGAAGGGCTTTTTGCGGTCGGATGAATCCCCCCGATGGCCGGAAAGATTGTAGTATCGAAGTAAACGAAGAGCGTTTCCCGCACGACCCACTCAATGTGAAACGCCTTTACCTCCGAGGTTGAGGATCGCGGCTAGCCCTCGATCCTCAACAACCAAACAGGACCGATTGCGAAACTGGTGGTGCTCCGAGATGAATGGCCTCTTGGATCATGTACGCCGTGGTTTCCTGGCGAGTTTCGTGGCCGGGGTCAATGCGCGGCGTTGCTTCGACTTTCTCCGCTCCGCTTGTTCTAAGAACCGGTGCAGGTGCTCGACGCTTGGCGAATTCGCCGTCTGATCGACCAGGCGAACATATTCTTGTAGTTCAGGCATAGCATAGACCAGCTCATACGGATACGAACGCTTCACGGTTGCGCTGTCGGCGTCGTGAAAGTACTTTGAACGTTTCGTCAAGAAGTTAGAAACTTCACTGATCGCCAGGCCATACCCTTCTTTCCAGTCCACGGCAGTGCCCTTTCGCAGGTAGAAAGAGATACGCTCCCTGAGCTTTGCATCCGTCTTCAGGGCAAACTGCATGGCGATGTCGATGTCGCCGACCGTGCTCTGCCGTCGCAGGTAGCTGCCATACACCAAGACCTCTTGGACGAAGAACGCAAAGTTGCGATTGGAGTTCGCTGTGGGGATTCGTTCGACAAAAGCGGAAAACAGCTGGTCGGCTTTTTCGAGCGCAATTCGGCGCGTGGGCGTTTTTTTCTTCGCTCTCCAGCCGGCTGCGATGAGAGATGCCTGATACTTCATTTCGCGTTTTGGTACTTCGTCGAGGAAGTCGAACAAGTCTTTGGGTGTCGGGAAGGTTCTTCCGAACGTTTTGCCAGCTATTTGTAAAGGGCTTGGCGCGCCAGGCGGTGGCGAAAGCGGTTCAAATTCGGCGAGCCGTTCGCCGCTGGCAAGCCGAAAGACTTCGAGAGGCGAGGTGAATTCATATCCGAGCGAATTGGTCATGATCGTGAGGAATTCCGCACGCTTCGGGAATGTGTTGTCCTCAAGTGCGGAGATTAAGTCGGTATCGGACGTGAACTTCCGCCCACAGGCCTTTTCGGCGATTCTCAAGTAGGCAGGAGGCAGTCTGTCCAGCATTGAAGTGGTCTTCCTACTGCTGGGTTCGTCGGTTCGATAGGGCGCGAAACGCTTTTGCGACACACGAGTTGTGCAGTCAGTCTAACACTGGCTGGTCTGTGCCAGCCATCCAGGGCTGAGAGCGTCAGGGCTTGCTATGAGTAAAAGATTGCGGTTATCTCGGTGTAGGGGAATACCGCCTAGCGATCAGCGAAAACGTGGGGCCTCTTTGTTCCGCAAAGGGCGAGACTTTGCATCATCGGGGCAGGCCCTGAAATCAAGGGGTTGAACGTTGCATATGTTTGTTGCAAAATGAAACTGGTGCAATACCGATCATCTGATGACCAGATCTGACATCTTTTCGCCAATCGCTCTCGCTTCAAAATCAACGCAGTAGAATTTCAGTTTCACGGAGCATGCCCGTTTCCCTTTTCACGGTTTCAGCAGCCCGTAATATTGAACAATGGCAGCAACTAGACGGACCCGCCACTACGAGATTATAGAGATGCGAGCCCGACCCGCAAGAGTTGCAATACTGACTGACTCGTTAGATCCGGGATGGCGTCACACCTCACTTCGCATAATCGAGTTGCTGAGCGCAATCTGGGGTGGGAAACACAGCCTGATCATTCCGACCGACGGGACGACAATTGACCCGCTGTTCTGGGCCATCTTAGAGCGTTTTTCCCCGGACTACCTCTTCCGTTACGGTAAGACTGGTATTGATCTGAAGCTTTCTAATCCTGCCGAGTATGATGCTCGCGTAAAGGAGGCGATTCGTTGGCAGTACCCTAATGGAATCGCGGATGAATTACAAAGCCACAGAATCGACCGTGAACTTCAAGAGGCTTGGCTTGGCGCTTTTGACCTCGATGCAGCACTCTGCGCCGAAATCTGCAAACGCTTGGTCCCTTTTTCTTTTGAGTCCCACATCAGTCCCGTGACCTATCATTCGGTGCCACACGAACTCACAAAGATTGAGGATGTACTTTTCGACGGCCAGCGGCCACAGGCCTTCACGACATTCGAAGTTCCAGAGACCATCGAGCCCTTATGGTGGCAAGCAGCGACAGGCCGGTATTCAGACATCCGTAACAAGTTCTTCCAAGACGAAGGCGTCGAGGAGCGGAAAGTCGCAATCACAGAGGAAGAGATTTCCAGATATTCAAAGTGGATAGCCGGAGATCAATTAAACGCGGCGATAGGGGTAGCTCGGGAACCTGTAACTCCGTTCGATTTGACGATGTCACGGATTGGGTTTTACGGGGAACCTGTAAGTATCAGAGAGGGTGTTGATGATTTCGCTCTGGTCTTGGGTGACACTATTGCGGACTTCTGCTTAGCATATTGTCTTCCTCGAATCGGCTGTAGCGCTATCTGGTTGCCGACCAATTGGATCAGCAGTCTTTCAAAGAGCGGTTCTTTGATCAAAAGCTGCGTGTACTCGGCCGTTTATGCCGCCCCATTTAAGGCCAGAAGGTCCGGCGGTCTGAAGGCCTGCAGTATATCTGAGGATGCTGCGGCGAGACAAGCACTACTGATGGCATTGAAAGAATACGTCGGTCTGGGATCGAATGGGCAATCGGCTGAGGCGGTGGAAGCGGCCACCATTGTTAAAGCGCCGAGAAGCCCCCTCACGGTCTATTGTCTCGATTCGCCAAACCGGCAGGAAATCTATCCGTTCGAGGCAAATCGTTCGATAGGCACAATCCGTACTCCGTTGCCAACGGGCTTTGTCAAGCTTCGAGCCGGTAAGCATTGGTGGGTTTCGGAGGCAGTGTTTCCCGAGAAGGCGGTCCCTACAATTCCGAATGTCGCAGACAGCCTCATCTCGCTGCCAAATTCAGTTAACACGCTTGACACCCGGATATCGCAACGGGCGCTGGCGTACGCGTGTCCCGGTTCGAAACTCATTTTTAATGAGGATATGGTTCCTAACCTGGGGAACCCAAAACTAGGCCTCTTCGACACCTTTAATGCTGTGCGATTCATCGCGAAGAAAGAACAGATTACTTGTGAGCTTTCCGATAAAGGTGTCTATCAACGCGACTCCCTCTCTAAGCTAGGGGGTGTTGAAAAAGCCGCAAAGCTATTCAGGGATCACGAAGCATTCTTCAGAAAGTTCTTGGACCATTCCAAACGAATCAAAGACGTTTTCGATGAAGGCGTGTGTGTGGCAGGCCGCGCTTACCTCGATTTACTAGCGGTTCAAAAGATCGTCGGTGGAGGAGAGCAGGCCGCCGTCGATTTGCTTGACGAATTGGTGGCTCAAAGAGTTCTCTACCGTGGACTTGTACTACTATGTGACTCGTGTAAATTCGCTGCCTGGTACACGCTAGCGGAGCTCACCGATCAATTTCGATGCCCTCGATGTAGACGCAAACAGTTCATACGCCGCGCGAACTGGAAACATCCAGCCGCTCCGCAAATGTTCTACAAGCTAGATGAAATAATCTATCAGTTTATAGAACACGATGGCATCATTGTTGCGTTCGCCCTGGACTACATGCGGGCGGCTTCGAAATACCCTTTCGACTATTCGCCGGAAATTAGATTCAGCAAGGAGGGGTGCGACTATGGCGAGGTTGACATTTGTGCCGTTTGGGACGGCGAGTTGGTGATCGGAGAGGTAAAGACGGGTAATAATCTCGGGAGAAATGCAAGCGAGGAAGGCAAGGCGATAGACAAATATAGGCGATTGGCGGTCGAGCTGTGCGCCCGGCGACTCGTTTTCTGCACTGGTGCACCAGAATGGAAGGATTCCACGATTGAGGCGATTAGGAAAGCACTCGAAAACCAATTGGCAGAACCGATCTTCTTGGACGCTGCGCATCTTCGCCGGTAGCTGGCTTTAAAGGCTGGATACGGGAGGACTGAAGGATTCTCAGGTTGGTTGTCGGCTTTTTTGCTCAAGCCTCGTAAAGTGGTTGGCCTCATGACGAGAATGCGTGTGCGCGAGACACCTGCCCAAGCAGGGTGTTGGGGATCGATGGAACGGAAAGTCGCCATAAGGGCCACTCTTTGTGAACTACCTCACACATACGCCTCGAAAATGGGCAGGAACTCGGTACACTCGGCTCGAAACCACTGTTTGCTCCGCCGACCTAAACATCAGGAACGAAAGGCAGTTATCTCTTAACCCGGTTTTTGGTTCCGTTGATCCCCAACACCCAAATTCTGCGCCCACAGTCGATGCTGCCCGTCAACGACCAAAACTTTCGGCCTTTCGGGGATGAGAATATTTCTGCCGGCCTTCTTGAAGTCTTTGATATCCGTTGCTAATGTGATTGCATTGGGAAAGGCCCGCTCACGGTCGAGAATTGTCCGCGCGATCTGTTTGGCTCGATCCTCTTTGACGATTCGCTGGAAGCCAAGCTTGGGGTTTTTGAAACGCCACGACGGAGTCGTATGGTCCAATAACCAGCGGCCCGAGATGACGATTACATAGACAGCCGGAGACTCCTGAAGTTAGAGCGCGGAGACTTCTATCGGCGCTGTTCTTAAGGCGTTGGATTTCAGGGCCATTGGAGGTCCTTATACTTTATCGCTTGGCAAGAAGCCTATGTGATTCGGGCAAGTATTTTGTCAACCAGCAGCTTCGCGTTGGTCGGGCTGGCGCTGCACTCGTAAATCAGGTTTATCATCTCCTCGCAAACCCGCCGCTTAGCGTTGGGCAAATCGGCGAGCGCACTGGCTTTAACTGGCGCGTTCAAAACCTTGCTGACATCACGGATCAACTTGTCCTTCCGCTTCCTCAGTTCCGAAACAACTGCTTGTGGCAAGAGACCCTTCGTAAGGATGTTATCGAGAAAGGCGATTCCGGCACGGATCTCTTCCGTCATTCGGTATTTCTCGTTGCGCCCGAGAGCACCTTGCTTGATGATTGACGCTTTCTCGCGAATTGAGATTTCCCGCAGCTCGAAATCGCGCGCCCACTTTCTCTGTATGCTGCTGGTACGGCATCGCCGAGTGATCTCTCGCGCCACCGGCGTCATATGCGTCAAGAGGTTGTGAAAATGAACGCTTTGCTCGAAGTGGTCACGACGGCCGTTCGGGACAATGCGCGGGTCGATCACGTGCAACTCGCCAACGCTCCACCCATTGAAACGGGATTCCGGAAACAGATCCTCGAACATCCGTTCATCGCCCACTTGAATGTTTCCGCAACGCACCCGCAAGCCCCGGACATTGCAAGCGGCAGGGAGTGCGCCCGTGTAGCCGTGATGAAGCACCCACCCGACGCAGGCGGTTTCGCCATCAATCCCTTCGATTGTCAGAAGTTCGGCCTCTGTGAATGGATCAAATACGCCAACGCCGACCTCCATGGATCCTCCATGCGGCCTATAGACCGGTGAGGACGCGTTACCAATCACAATCTCCAGGTCTCCGAGGCGCACATGCGAGCCAACGTGACTTAAGATTTTGTCTCTGAAAGGAAAGTCCGGGCGGAAAGCAACGGGTGCCACTTGCGACAGATAAGTGTCGACGGCGGCAGCACTGAGAAGTTGATCGTTGCGATGCCTGATAATGCCACGCATCTCCACCTGGAAGAACCGCTCCGGGTAGTCTGTCACCGGAACGCGCCGAAACTCGACCACTTGGGCGACGGCTTCTCGAAGGCCGAGATCCTCCTCGTTCGTTCTAAGGATTGTTTTTAGCTTCTTGCAATCCCAACGCAATTCGCTGACTTTGCTCTCGCCGTGCGTGCGCGAACGGAAGATCAGCTCCTGGCAATAACCGATACCCGCGAGCCTACCTACACCGCGGAATCCTCGGGCTCCACGGCCCCGTTTCTTGCTGGCGCCAAATGAAGTAAGGCGTTGAACGAAATTTCCGTGCGCGATGCCGGCGCCGTTATCCGTAATCTTCACGCTACGGCCAGGCGGGTCGATGTCGATCCTGACGCTGCCGGCTTCTTTTGATTCGAGTTGACCCGCGCTACGCCCGTCGTCTATCGCATCCGCAGCGTTCTGCACGTATTCCCGATAGATCGTCATCGGGTCAACGTACATGGAACTGCTCAAAAGCTCCAAGATGTCTTTACCGATAACGATCTCATCTGCGAGGTTCTGCCACGGTGCCTCTCGGATGGTGATGGGGATGATATTCGTGCTCATGCGACGGCCATAACCTTTTTCTTCCGCGCACCCTTGCCGATTACCGGAACAGCAGCCTCTTCATAATTGAGCCCGGCATCTTCCACGCGTTCGTCGTCAGGAACGATGATACTCAGGTCTTCCTGCTCTTTCTGAATCGCGCGCTTCTGAGCCCAAATCTCGGCTTCCTCGGTTTTGGTCAGTGGAAGGTAGTGCCTCATTATTGATCGAACGCGCGCCGCAGTAGCAAGCTTCACCTGGCCATGCAGTTCGCGTGGATCGACACTTGCTATAAGTCGCAACAACTCGGCCCGTTCAGAGTCGCTCAGCTTCGCAAACTCCTTCTTGTACTCGGTCAATTGCGCGTTGCCTGCGTGGAAATCATAGTGATCGCGATTAAAGATGAAATGGTGCGGCCGCATCAGCAGGATTTGGAATTCCTCGACTGTGTTGCCAAAAGCCCGCTTGAAAAACGAAGGCTCACCGCTCACGACCCCGTGGGTGGCTTGTAGGATAAGCTGCATCGAGCGCAGCTGATAGCGAGTCCATTTCTCCCCAACATGCGACCGGTCGGGTAGCGATGTCGGCTGATAACGCATCGGGAAGGACCAAATGCGCAAGTTCAATTCTTCATTGAGCGTGACGTTCAATCGCATGCGCTCGAATAAGTCGCCCGGCGAATCATGAAAATTGTAAAGCATGTAATTCGACATGCTTGTAAGGCCGAACTCATGAGCATATCGAATTGCCTTCTCATAAGGGCTTTTAAGCCCGAGATGGTCGAACGCTATCCGCAAAGGCCGAAGGCAGATGGTCGCCAGCTCCCGGAGATAGACAGGATCCTTACACAGGATGCGGGCATCGACACCCTGATTAAAGTCCACGCGCCGCTGGACGGGCACCCTGCCGGTATTCAGCTTGGCGTTCGGCAAGAACCCCAAATCCCTGATCTCGGCTATGATGTCGCGAAACTTCGGACTGGCTACGACGTTATTGTCCATCAGTATCAGGTCCTTCTTCGAGCCGTAGCGAGCTTCGATATTCCGTACCACCGTCGTGATAGATTCCGCGTCTCGCTGGTCTCCCTCAAGCTTTGGCACGCCGCAGAATGTACATTTTCTTATGCAGCCGCGCGAGGCATAGGCAAAATACGCGTCCCTGACTGGATACTTATATTCGATCTGGTCGAGGATGCCGTAGTCAGGAATCAGATCTTCAATGGCCGGGCCATGGTGATCGTCTGAATACAACTCCTCCGAGTATTCATCCAGTTTCAAGGCTTTCGAAGGCGAGCCTGTTAGAAGGCCCTGAATGAACCGAATGCCATGCCAGCCGGGCTTGGAGGCGAACACTTCGGGCATGAGCGATGCGGCTATGCCGCCGACGAAAATCTTGTCCGCGTGACCATTTGCCACCTTCAAGGCATATTCTATGCTCGTGCTAATCCTTGCGAATTCGAAAGAAAACAGCGTCGTTATGTAAATGCGATCCCACGCGGTGCCGAATACGGAAGGATCTTCGCCCTTCACAAATCGCACTTTATCGCGCTTGCCGTGTGGCCCGTGATACTGAGCCAGCTTCATCAGCCCTAGCGGAGGATACTTATTCTTGTAGTCGGGCTCGATAAGAAGGATGTTCTTATTAGCCATTGGATACGATCCTCAGCTTTCCCTTGCCTCGCTCCGCCCGCAGCAACGACAGTGCGGTCTTAACGCCTGTTTCGCCCCCGAGCCCCGACAAAGGCCCTGCCGTGGTCCAATCCACGTCGAGAATGAAGTCCGCCAGCTTGTTGCTGAAATACCGCTTGTCGATGGTGGCGCTTCCGGCTTCGTTCACAAGGTCTCCGGCAATGCCCATCAGGGCATAGACGCCCACTCCTTTGCAAAGCAGGCTGCGTCTCGGATTGTCCCAGGAATCCCGAAGAAGCAAAGCGATCGAAGCCCAGAAGTCGAGGACCATTTGCGCAACCGCATCCGGCCGAAATCGTTGGACGGCTTTCGTTTGGGTTAAGAACTTCTTTATTGCCTTCTGCATCGTCCGCAGCGATGCGCGCCGCGTCATTCCGGAGGTCGTATTCCCGCCGAGATTCAATTGCCGATACCACGGCGAATCGTTTTCGTTGTTCAAATGGAGCGCAATGAAAAGCTCCGGCCGGTCTGAAGCGAGGTCTGCCGCAAGAGTCGCATCGTGAAAATCCAGCAGGCTCGTGCTCAGGCCCTTTGCCTTGCTGTTGATTACGTTGAATACTTCCATCTCCTCCCGTTCCGTCAGCCCGAGAAAACACATGAACGGAAGCATCAGATGAAGATCGTTAAGATGGCCGAGGCGATGCTGGCAATCCACTTGAGTGAAGACCTTCGCGGATTCATCAGAGATGACCAGACGGGCGCGCGGGCTTTCTCCGCGCTCTAAGCGCCAAGCTCGATCAACCCGCTCCCTTGCGTTGAAGGTCAGCGGAATGGTCGAGCTTTTTTCCTGCTGAATGTACTTCCTGAAGTCGAGGCTGTGCGCGGGGTTGAAACGACGCTGATACCCTCGCCCGGTGTTCTCATCGAGCACGTCAGCGAAACTCAATGAATGCAATATGTTAGCTGGCGCGAAGCCAAGAAAGACCTCTCGCCCGGCGGACATCCCAATGATTCCCTCAAACAGCATCAGAACAATAATACACAAATTTGCATCGGCTGGATGCAGATTCGCTGCCCAATCGGAGCCATTTGAGCCTTCGGAACCCGCACACTCTCGAGCAGGTTTCATTCTGCCTAGACGGGCACAAGGACGACCACTTTTCGGAACGCAAAGTTAACGCCAAGTCCCTTTATCTGCCATAATTTATAACCAGGTCGAGGAAAAATTAAATGGTTATTGGCGGCTCTCTGGAGCACGTCCCGGTTGACGAGATCGAGCTTGATCGCACTAACCCGAGAATACGTAAATTTCTCGAAATGTATCCCGACACGCCGACTGCGGAGCAGATCTATTTTGCTCTTGGCGTCGCCGGCGGAGATGAGGGCGAAAGCAGCACGAGTTTTGAGAAGCTACGCAACTCCATCCTCACTAACGGCGGTATTATCCATCCGGTCATTCTGAATCGGCGCACGGACGGTTCCCTCATCTGCATCGAGGGCAATACTCGCGTTGCGCTCTATAAGAACTTCATCGAAGAAAAGGTCGCTGGCAACTGGGCGAAAATATATGCCCTAGTCCACGACCAGATGAGCGACAACCAGGCCGACGCGATTCGGCTGCAGGTCCACCTTGTCGGTACGCGCGCTTGGGATCCCTATTCCAAGGCAAAATATCTCCATCAGTTGAGAACACAAGCGCTCCTGCCCTTCTCACAGATCGTCGACTTCTGCGGCGGGCGCCTCAAAGAGGTGCAGGAAAGCATCAATGCATACACCGACATGGAGAAGTATTACCGCCCTTTGGTGGACGACGGTAATTTCGAGACAGATCGCTTCAGCAGCTTCGTCGAGCTGCAAAAACCCGGCGTCAAGGAATCAATCGCCAAATCAGGCTTCACTCTCACTGATTTTTCCAGCTGGGTCCATGAGCGAAAACTTCACCCTCAACAATATGTGCGCCAGCTGCAACGCATCCTCGCGCATCCCAAAGCGCGCGAGATCTTTATAAAGAAGGATGCGAAGAGAGCGATGGAGGCGCTGGATCGACCGGGCCTCGATAAAGCTCTTGTTGACGCGAACATTGAGCAGCTTGCCCAGGCGTTGAGCCGAGCGATTTATTCGTTGCCATGGACCGAAGCAGAAAGGCTTCGCAAAGACCCCGGATCAGACCTAGCGCAAAACCTAGGCGAGGCCTTCACAGCGCTTAGCGGCCTGCTAAACGCAACGGGCGATTCGGGCGGCGCCAATGGCTGAGTCGACCAATCATTCGGCACTTGTTCAAACCATCATCCGGTACATAGGTAAAGAGCATAGCCATTGCGGCGTCCTTCACGACCTGCCGAGTGCGATCGGCTCGGAAAAGCCCAGCAGGATAGGTGGCTTCGTGCCCGATGTCTATGCGTTCGATGCGCCGCTAACGACCATCATCATTGGCGAGGCGAAGACAAGAAACGATCTTGAGACGGAGCGTTCACGAAAGCAAATATCAGCATTTCTATCATTTCTGGGCTTGCAGGCAACGGGGATTTTCATCCTGGCCGTGCCATGGCATCTGAAACGCAGCGCCGCCGCGTTCGTTGAATCAATCCGGGCGGAAACCGGCACCACATCTGTCAAGACCGTGATGCTCGACGATGTTGGAATGTAACCCATGCTGCGGACACATCGCGAAGCCAACCTGACTCCAAAACATCAGGGCTTCGTGTATCAGGTCGAAGCGTTTGAGGCAGTCAAGGACCTCGTCTATTCGGCGGTTTTCCACGAACAAGGATTGGGCAAAACCAAGATCGGCGTCGATGTCCTTCTTTACTGGCTTCAGAGCGATGTCGTCGATTCCGTCATCATCATCACGAAAAAGGGTCTCATCCAGAACTGGCGAGATGAGTTGGCGGTTCACACCCACATCGAACCTCGGCTGCTAGATCAGGATAAACGCGCAAATTTTTACGCCCTCAACAGTCCCGCACGGATATACCTTGCTCATTACGAGGTCGTGAAGTCGGAGAAAAAGCGTCTCACGCTCTTCCTTAAGACTCGGAACGTCGGAATCGTGCTGGACGAGGCCCATAAAATAAAGAATCCGGATTCGGATTTGACCAAAGCATTTTTCTCTCTTGGACCCGCATTTAAGCGGCGGCTTATCATGACCGGCACGCCGGTCGCCAACCGACCCTACGACCTTTGGGCGCAGATTCATTTTCTTGATGGTGGAGTGTCACTCGGTCAGGGGTTCGCTGAATTCAAACGCGACCTCGACCTGACAAATGAGCTTGCGAGCGATCCATACCGCATCGACCGATTTGAGCGCGCGCTCGCCGGAGTATTCTCCAAGATCCGACCTTTTACCGTTCGGGAAACTAAAAACACCGTCGATATCAAGCTCCCAGAAAAAGAACTCAAAAATATCGAGGTCGAGCTCGAACACCGCCAGGGCGAAATATACGAGCAATTCAAGAAAGATATGTCGGCAATGGTCGTCAGGGAGAACAAGGCGGTTCTCGACGATGCCGAAGAGATCCTGAAGCGGCTCATGCGGCTGGTGCAGGTCGCGTCGAATCCGCACCTGGTAGACGAATCGTACCTTGCCCACCCCGGGAAATTCCCCGTTCTCCTCAATCTTATTCACGAGGCGACCGATGCGGGCGAGAAGGTCATTGTGTGGACCTCGTTTACCGAAAATGTCGATTGGCTCGCGCGCGAGCTGTCGGACTTCGAAGCCGTGCGGGTTCACGGCAAGCGCAGCATTCTTGACCGCGACACCGCCATAAAGCGTTTCAAGACCGACCCGGGCTGCAAGGTCCTCGTTGCAACGCCCGCAGCCGCGAAGGAAGGGTTAACGCTGACGGTCGCGAACCACGCGGTGTTTTATGACAGGTCGTTCAGCCTTGACGACTACCTCCAGGCGCAAGACCGAATCCACCGAATTTCCCAGTACCGTCCCTGCTACGTGACCAATCTGATTGCGACCGGCACGATTGATGAGTGGGTTGATGTTCTTCTCGCCGCCAAGCATCTGGCGGCACAACTCGGGCAAGGCGACATTACGCTCGATGAATACTCCCAACAAGCTGAATACACCTACGGCGCAATGATTCGCGATGTGCTGGGTCTGGAACACAACCATGAGTGAAAGAAAAGAAACGGCTGCCGCACAAGCCGGAGATTCGCTTTTGATACTTGGCACCAAAGTGCCGACGACAACGCAGATGCTCCCGCAGCGCAACCTGAAGTTCTTCGCGGACAATCCCCGGGTCTATTCGGTGGTGCGCGCCAATGGAAAACAGCCAACCCAGGAAGAAATGGAGCAACAACTCGGCGCCCTCGAACACGTACGCGAGCTTAGGGAGGATATCAAGCGAAACGGCGGCCTCATCGAGCCCCTTATAGTACGGGACGGAACCATGGAGGTTCTGGAGGGAAACAGCCGCCTCGCTGCGTATCGCCAACTTGCGACCAAGGACGCCTTCAAATGGGCGATGGTCAAATGCACGGTACTGCCGGCAGACGTTAAAGACTCGTTGGTGTTTGCGCTTCTCGGTCAGTTTCACATCAAGGGCAAGAAAGATTGGGCTCCATATGAGCAGGCTGGCTTTCTCTACCGGCGCTGCAAGGAGCAGAAGATCCCGCCTCAAACGTTATCAGCCGAGTTGGGCTTGAGCACAAAGATGGTCACACGGCTTGTCGAGACCTATGAGTTCATGGTCGAGCACGACGAAGTGGACATCAACAAGTGGAGCTACTACGAAGAATATTTGAAATCCAACAAGATAAAGAAGGCGCGGACACAGTATCCCGCCATGGATGAGAAGGTAGTGGAAAGTATTAAGGACGGCACGATCGAACGTGCGATGGACCTACGCGACCAGCTGCCTACTGTCTGCGGTTCACAGGCCGTCCTCAAGCGATTTGCCCAAGGGAAGCTGACACTTGAAGAGGCGCACGAACGAGCTATCGATTCCGGAGCGGACAATGTGCCTTACAAGAAGGCATCAGCATTCCGCCGCTGGATAACTGAACCCGAAATTGAGTCCGTCTTGTCGGGATGTTCGCCGCGTGTCAGGGATAAGCTTATGTATGAACTGGAAAAGATCGCAAATCGCATTGTGGCGCTGAAGAAAAAGAATTATTGAGCGCCACTCTCCTTGCTCCCCAATACCCTATTACCTAAAGCACCTTTGTAACGCGCTAGATTGGAAAGACAGTCTGGAGCTCATGGAGTGCATGTTGAAGCTGGCGATCTACTTCGAGATATATTTTAAGGCCTACAGTTTTGCCTACGACCGCCGAGGAACCGGCGCTCGATGAATCGCGAGCGAATCCTTGACCTGTTTTCGGCAGCGATGCCAATCATAAAGTTAGAAGAGTCGTGGACCAATCAGTATCCGGCTGAAATATTTCGCGATGGGAGAATTGTTTGGCTCGCTTTGCATCACCGTTCTACAGCCGGCGATGAGGATCTGCTGCGGATTCCTGCTGGCATCCATCTGTTGGATATGCTCGCGTTTATCGGGTCGGGCATCAGCGAGCTCACGGCACTCCATGTTCTATTCCATAGACAACCGGACTTGGATGACGGTCGCCGGTACGACGTGTCGATTCCGTGGCGTCGAACCTTGCTGAATCGGATTATCAGGGAACACAACTTACGCGACCGGGCGTTTTGGGGCGCGAGCGTGGCTAACAGTATTACGGCTAAGACGCTAGATGGCGTTGCAACGCAAGTCGTCGGCGCGTTGTATTTGGTCGCTGGGTATCAGCACATTTTCGGACTTGCAAATTTGGCGGTATCCGAAGAAACCCACAATATTTCTCAGCCATCCGAAGCCGATCTCGTTGCGAGTGATCCGAAGAGCGCATTGCAAAGATACTCGCAGTCTTTGACCGGCTTGGGGCCTCAATACAAGATAGTCGAGAGGAGCGGTCCAGAGCACAATCTGACATTTCGGTGCCGAGTAGTTGTTGGTCGAAGAGCGGCCGAGGGCGTCGGCAATTCTAAGAGGCGCGCAGAAAGCGCTGCGGCTCATGCCTATCTTCAGCAACACGTACCTAATTATCTCTCTTCTGCGGCAAGGCCATCTAAAGATCCGTACACCGGGCCACGTCGCTATCATGGATGCGAATCCCTACCTGCCGAAAAGGCGGAGGCGATGTTGAAAATAGCACAGGCATTTAACTTTCCGCCTCAGGGAATGTCAGCAGTGCAGCGCGGAGTGACAACAAGGGCTTTCTCCAGCGAAACGGGAGCCCCGAACATTGCCCCATTTGCACAACTAGGTTCACTGGTTCTGACGTGCATCGTGAAGCTCTCAATTGCTGCGGCGGTTCTGCCGATCGTTGAGAGGGTTCGAAGTGGATTTCCGACCATTCTCGCAGGACATCTGCTCAAAAATACTAACGTCGCTCAAGCTTGGACGCTTTTGCCTTTTGAAGGGGCAATGCTGTGTCCGCAACGATTCGTTCTAACGGAAGGCACCCAAGCCGATCTGATACAGGGTGTGCTCGGGGCCGCCCTGGTTACACATCGCACTCTTGATTCGGTTATTGCCAATGCACCGGAAACAGTCGTTCAATGGATCGAGTCGGATGTTAATCGCGGCATTCATCTCGGGGAGGCAGTACAACATTCAAAAAGCTCTTTGCAGGAGTGGACGACGGCTCTAGGGCTCGGCTGTGCATACAGCAACAGGGTAGAAGGTCCAGATCACGGCAAGCAGTTTACATCACTTTTGACTCTACAAAGTTCGACACTGAATCGGGGGTTCGTTCTCGAGGGTGGATCAGCGACAAATGTTAGAGACTCAGAAGCGCAGGTTGCAGCGATCGCGCTCCGCACGATTAATGATGTTCACAAAAGCACATCGATACCCGAAGAGAAGTGTAGCCGAGATTTGCATTGTTACTTGCTAGAGCATTCAATAGCATCGTTACCACAATCAAAGAGAATCACTACTAAATGGGTTGAATTAGGCGCGCTTGGCACTGGTTTTCTTCGGAAGGCCCAGGTCTCGGATTTCTGGAACTGGGGAATTGCTTCAGTGAATCATCAAATGTCGTCACTGTACGAGCGGAATCGACAAGCTGTCCTGGGCTATTATGACCAGGCTGGCGCTTTGTGTTTTGATAGTTTAAGCACCTATGGTCAGCGACTTGCATTCGTTATAAAGAACGTTCAGTCGCTCTCTGAGGAAGACGCTCCTGAACTATTTTCCGCCGCGGTCGCGCACGTTCGGGAACTATCGAAGATTCTTGATTTGTCTGCCCGCTCTGTTCTTAGTAGTGACCTGGCCGTAATTCAAGAAGATCTTAGGCTCCTGCGCGTTCTTAGCAGAGAGTGTGCAGTTTCAATCGATCCCGAATTGCCACAATCCTTCTTACAAAGGGAGCAGTTCGTTACTAACTTGCTATGTGAAGCCGTCCTGCACTGCACCGGAAGCGTCGGCAGCGGCCTTGTGAATGCGCTCAGCGCAAAGCGCTACGGTGCCGATAAAATGCGGCTGGAACTTTGTTTCGCTATTGAAACAGCTCCTCAATGTCCCGATTCTACGACTTCCGACCTGTGGCGGTTCTATTTCGACAATGTCCCGGTGATGACTTGTGCGGCTATAGAGAATAAACTTGAATTCGTTATAGGTCTCGCATCTTTAGATGGGCCGTTGTTACCAGCATGTGCTCATCTCGCTTTTGTGACGGGAGGGACTTCGGAAGATCACGCGTTGAAGAGGGAGGCCTCACGCCTCCTGCATGACATCAAGAACTGTCTGACTGCTTGCCGAAGTCTGTTGTCGAGCATGGGGGACTCTCGAACTGCTCGGCTTCGTGCGCAACTAGAGGTCCGTACGGAGTTGGATAAAGCAGTCGCCCTTTCGAGCTCGCTCGCCCATATTAGCGGCGGCATCGGGCCGCAGGATCTCAAGGAGTTCGACATCGCCGAGTTCATGAAAACCTACGCGTTGAGTTTGATGACTGGGTTACGCGCCGGCGTTCGTCTAATGCCCGCTGCGACCCGCGAGCGAACGATTATCGTTAGTGAGGATCGAGTTCTCCAATTGGTTTTGGATAATCTGATCAAGAATTCGCTCGAAGCGATGCCGCAAGGCGGCGAGCTCGGGATTGATTGGGTGTTTGATAGGGATTTACTTCTGATCGAAGTCAAAGATTCTGGAGCAGGCATGCCCCCACAATTGCTCCAGTCGATTCTAAAAGGTGAGCCGGTGCCATCGGTTAAGCGCACAGGATCCGGCATCGGCATGCTCAGCGTGATTGCCCTGCTCAGTAGGCTGGGCGGCAAACTTGCCGGTAGCAGTTCGGAAGGCGAGGGTACTTCTTGGATAATTTCTGTGCCCAGCGGCGGAGCTGCATAGGTTGGTGTTCTGAATGGCTACTCGACTCAGAATTTTGTGGGCTGACGACCAGAAACAGACAGCTGAAGCTTTGAGTCAGAAGCTGCGTGATCTGGATGCGCGGGTGAAATTCTGTACAGATGGCAGCTCTGCGTTGGATGAGCTTTCTAGGGGATATTTCGACTTGCTGATCCTGGATCTATCCATGCCGCCTGACCGGTGGGGCGGTCTGTTTGTTCTTGAACAGCTCGCAAGTCGTGCTCTGCGGATTCCGGTCCTTGTTCTCTCCGGTGAGGGCACGCAAACTGAAACGATTAAAGCTCTGAGATTGGGTGCGCATGATTACGTCACCAAGGATCGGGCGGACGAAGAGCTAAGAGGGACTGTTGAAAAAACAATCAAGGAATATTGGTCACCTATCTGTAAAAGTGGTGATCTTTTCCTCCCGGCGCCCATTGCGGTGCCTCTCGCCGCCTATTTATCAGAGGAATCAGATTCATCTCGACTGCGCAGGATTACCGAATATTTCGAATCCGTCGTGCGGTTCTCCGCTGTGATACTTGCGTCTTCAGCGGAGAGAAAGCCAATGCTTAAAGAGTTGTTGGGCCTAGGAAGTCCGTCATTCGGGACTTGGGATGAGCTTCGCCGTCGCCTCCAGGGAATGAATGTTCCGCTTCAGCCGAGCGAAAAAGGTATCAGCTACGCGCTCGAGGACGGGATGATGATCGAGCAGATCGTCGGCGTTAGGAATGATTTAGTGCACGGCCGTGAACCGTCGTTTGCCGCCTGCGAGGGCTACCTAAAGAAGTTCATTCCGGCTCTTGAACAATCGGTGAAGGTACTTTCGCAACGGTTGGTGGGACAGCTCGTACACGTTAGTTGGCTTGGGCATGACGGAGTCGATTTTGAAATCATTGGTCGTGAGATATCTGGAAAAGATCCGGCTTTTCGAGCCTTCAAAGGAATATATCCTTCACGCTTGGTAACCAAACGCACATATTGGCGCGACGGCGACGAATACCGCAACGTGGAACCTCTCCTGTTAACGCAAGCCACAGGAAACACTTGGCAAGTATTGATCTTCGATGGTTTCAAAGGTGACAGGTCCTCTATTCGGGGCGATGAGGATCTTCAGTACGTGGAGATTCTGTCTCGGCGAAGACAAGAACCGGCGAACCGTTACTTTACGAAGGATCTAGGATTTCCACAGTAGATGGGCATGCTTTTGCCTCATTTCAGTCCGGCTAGCGCCTTCCGGACGCGGCCGAAGACCTGCGGTTCCAAGTAAGGCTCCACGATTCCAAGCGTGGTTTTTACAACCTCGCTCAGGATCTCCGTTCTGAGCGATGCGATCTGAGCTGCTGACGCGGGAGTAGCTCCCAAGCGTTGCTTCACCAGATCGACCGAATCGACGAAGGATTTCAGCTGCACTCGGGTATCTCCGTCAGCATCGGCGAGGGCCGAAGTGATCTTTTTGCGGATCAGTCCGGCACTATGGAGGATTTCGAGCCTCACATCGTTAGCGATGGGCTTTGATGAATCAACCTTCTTTTCAAGTTTCGCCACGTCGCGGGAAAGGACGCCGATGCTCTTCTGTAAGCTCTTGGAGAGGTCGTAGGCACGCTTTGCGAGAGGTTTGCACATGACATCCCGCAGCTCCCTGCGTGCGATCACCCAATCGGAGTTGTCTTCAAAACCATCGCGGCGCGCGTTTGGGATGAGCTGATCGTCGCCGATATGCACTTCTCCGACGTAGTATTTATTGAAGCGCTCTTTCGACAAATTACCCTCGCTGAAAAGCTCGTCCAGAATGGCGGTGCGGCCAATCTGGATGTTCCTGACCCTCACACGTATTCCGTTGATCCTTTCATCGGTAAGCATGGCCGGTTTATCGGGAAGACCGACCCATGCCCACCAGTTACTCTCTTCTCCTTCGAAATACTTGATCTCGTGGATGTTGACACTGCCGCCTTTTCTGGCAATTGAACCCTGGTAAGCCTTATAGACCGGAAAGGCTGCCTGGTCGTTTGTGCCGAGGTGAATCGACACACTCTCGATAGGGAAACCGGCTGCGGTCGCTTTGGATGCAATCTCCTTTCCGGCGACCCAAGACGGATCAAAATCGACGGGCGCCGTCTCCATAAGATAATCTCGGATGCTTTCAAGGTCTTTGAACTCTTCGGGAGCCTGCGCGAGGCCTTTCAGCGTTACCACCATGTAGTGGGCTTTCGCGTCAGACACGTGGATCGTTGCGGACTTTACGTTGTCTTGAAGAAGCTGCGCTAGGGGCTGACTTTCTTCCACGCCTGAGGTCATCGCAGTTCTCAGGGACCGGCAGTCAAAAGTAACGGTGGTTTCGGTGGCCTCGCCCGAGGCCTTCGTGCGGAAGGAAAGGGTGTTGCAGAAGGCGATGCCCGCGAGCCTTCCGATACCGCGAAATCCGGCATCCTTGTTCCTTGCCTTTTTCGACAGGCCAATGGCGGTCAGAGTACCCAAAGCGGAGACCGCCGAGAGTCCCGTGCCATTATCCTGAACCGAGATCGTGTTCACATCCGGCAACGTAACCTTAATGCGGCCTTCAGATACTTTTATAATCTTGCCCCGGACCGCCGCTCGAATGGAATCGAACGAATTCTGAACGTATTCGCGGAGCGCATTACGGGACTCAGCGTACATTCCGGTCGTCAGTGTCTCTAACACGTAGGAACCGATATACGGCTCGAGTATAGTTTTCTTGGTTGCTTTGTTTTCCTTAGCCATTGGCGTCAATGTCCTTTTCAAACGCAAGGGTAAAGTCGTCTACCACGCCGCCAAAATCGGTACGACAATGGCTAACTCCAGTCAAGGGCGTCCAGCTTAGTGCGACACTCGGTTCACGGTCGGGTTTAATCTGGGTGATGGGAATGAAGAACCTCCGGCTCACTACCGCGCATATTTCCTCCACAGTCGCCGTCTCCTTGCCGAATAGCGAATTCAGGGCCGATTGGCTTCCGGCTTCGACATCGCAGAGGAGTTCGCGACCGCTACATAGCAGGCTCCTAAGCAGCTTCGCCTTCGATCCGACTGGAACGTCAAAACTAATTCGTAGATCGACGGTTATCGGCTCAGTTGAAGGCGGCGCTAGGAACAACTGTTTCGAAGACGCCAATAGGTCCGTGACTCTCTGAATGCAGGGCTCGAAGCGGGCCTGAGTCTGCAGTTCAAATAATCCGGTAAAGGGACCATCCAGCGGCGTCGGCCTCAGACTCAATTCATCGTCGAAATACAGTTCGATAAACATCCCTAGCGCGAGCGCGTTCACTATCGCGTCTGGCACCGAACGCTCAGCACGAAATATGTCGAAGACGTCGACCCCCCCGGCGGAAAGTGAGGATGCTACGCGATACAATCTTCGTCCCAGAAAAAGCAGTTCGGATGGCACCAGTTCGAGGAGGAGCGGGTCGCCGAGCAGCTCTGCTGCCGCCTCGTTGCGATCCGGAATTATGCCAGAGAGCCTCCCGACTAACATATGAAAGTCTGGATTGTCGTCCAAACTGGGCACTGCCTTCAGATCCAGAGTATTTAGGTCAATGCTTTTCGGTGTGGTTACTACGGTCGTCGTTTCGGTCACTTCTTCCGGTTCAGTAGCAAAAGGCGCATATCCCATTACTTTGGTGTTAATGCCGACTGATTTCTCGCTGAGGGTTCTCGGATGGGTCACGGCCGTAAGAGCCTTGACGGAGGCAGGCGTTAATTTGTCCAACAGAACCGAAAGAATGCGCGGGTTTACAACAAGTAGTATCTTGGTTCCAGTCTTCGACTTGAGTTCGTGTTCAAGCATGGGGTGAGGAAGCTTCGCTTCAAGGCCAGCCTCGTGGAGCTCGCCCTTTATGTGTCCATCATAAGTTTCAATTTTGATGGGCTTACAATACCAATCTGTCTTTTCGTCTCTCGTGATAATGATCGCCTTTAGCGCGCACGGTGAGCGATTCGCCAAATCCTTAACTATTTCCTGCCAGAAGAACAAATCTCCGACGGTATTTTCGAGCTTATGGGCATCCTTGTAGCCCGGTGGAATTCTTCCTTCGAATCGGATGGACTGCGTTGCCGTAACGGGTTCGAGCAGACTGAAGAGATGCGACGTAATCATCCGCTCATTCACGAAAGTGATTACCTCTGAGACGGCAGCTTCATACCGGCTCTTGTTGTTCTCCATTCGGTTTAGGACATTATTAATGTCCATGATTCTCTCGCGTGTCTGCCCGACTAGTTCTGAGGTGCTTGCGTAACCCGTTGCTGCGGAGATGGTCGGGTCAGCACCGGTGCTGACGTCTTTGAGCAGCTCTGTGAGTGTTTTCCTATAATGCGAAACCCTTTTCGAGAAATCCGCTAGTATTGTGCCCTCTCGCAGATGATGATACAGCTCGTGCGCCGTCCAGGTCGGGATGATCACCCGGTCGGTCAGTTTCGTGCGGCACCACGTCAGAAACTCAGTGCGGGCTTCGGCGCCGATGCGTAACAGCCACATCAGGACTGAAGTATCCGGGTAAACCGGGACATCTGGGTCGGCCAACGCGGTTTCGAGCGCCTCATGATATTCCTTCAGCCGTATGATTTGATCGGGAATCCGCATGTTCGAGAAGAGTTTGGGTTATGGTTTTCGGCGAAGCGCTTATTCTAACAACTCAGTTGCTTCTTCAAGTTGGCGTCCTCGCCGCTCAACGATCAGACCCATGCGAAATAGATTGTGTGCGACCTCGAAGCCTTTCGTTCACTAAGATTGAAATTGAACTTCGCCGGATGCCGTACGAACGTTAACTGCGACCATTCGGGAACTCGAGTAGAACCAGAAATCTCCGCTGGACTTCGATCCGACGGCAACCAGAGCATCAAACTGATACCGCTGACTTTAAACAATCCGGCCACAAGTCGTCTGTCGCCGAGAAGCATTGTTGCCAAACTGAACACCTTGCCTTCGGGTGGCTCAATTACTTTCGACGATTCAACAGCAACGTAAAGACCGGAATGGCCGTGGAATGGTTGGCGTCCGAAGGCGATCTGGGCAAGCTCGTCAGGGCACTTTCCTGGTTCTGTCGCATCCAAACCGATAAGATTGTTGCCACGAAACGAGAAGTTAATGAAGGTCTTCAGCATCCATCGTTCCAGCAAGACTCCATCGACGTCAAACCGCTTTGTGGCCCACAGCTTCGATGGTGCGAGGCTACGTCGTAGCCCAAATAGCCGAACCGCCTCTTCGAACGTTGTGAATGTTTGGCCAGCCGCGGTATCGGCGGGTGATAGCTCTGCATTGTGATCCCTACACAGAACATTCGCCACCAGGGTCTCGACGGAAATCTCCTTAGGCTTTTCCTTGCACCAACTGAACCCTTCAACAATGACGCTCTTCGTGTCGAAGATACAACGAGAAGCAAGGTGCTCACCGGACATTTGTCTTGAGCATCCTCCCAGACTGCGCGCCCAACATTCTTTCATTTCCACGTCCCGTGATCGCTATGAGAAGCGCCGCGCCCTTCATTTATGTGATCTCCCATAGCCGCCGGAGTCTGGCATCGCGAAGGCAGTCGCTGAAACGCGCAATTCGCTGCTCTCCTAAAATCTGTCGAGCGTGAGCTACCCCGGCTGCGGCTCGTAGTTGGATTGTTGGAGGCAATTTGACTAAATTCTAACAGCGTTCAAAGATTGTGGCACCACTCTTTAAGATGCGATTCTGAAAAGTGATGCTCAGCGTTCCAGAACGTTCGGTAAGACAACCTAGCCATAAACCTAGCCATTCAGTGTTTTTGGATACTGACGTTTGCATCCACTTGGCAAATTCAGAAGCAAGGCTGCGTGAATTGGAAAAGCTTCGAAAGAGGCAGGGTTGGAAACTGTTATCGTCACCGCTTGCTCTGATCGAATTGCTGAATGGAATCCATACGGACCGAGGGCGTCATTTCCAAGAAAGCCAGCGAGCAATTCGTGTACTTGTAGGACGTGGGCGCATAAACTTCTTACGGTTTCCGGGCGAATTCGTTTGCAAAACGTTGCTTGATCGGGCATGCCCCGCAACCCGTCTGTTTTCCCGGCAAATAGAGAATTGGGCCAAGTTTGCGATTCAGTCCCGAGATTGGAAGCATTTCTGCAGTGAGCGGAAGTTCGGCTCTTCAGTACGCAAAATGTTTTCATTCAAGCCCGAAATCGTAGCCGAGCAACTTGCAGAAGAGCGTAGCTGGTATGTCGAAACCCTCTCGGAATTTCAAGTCGCGAGACAGCCACTCGGGAAAGGACCCAAGAGCGAGCGGGTTGTATCGCCAGAGTACTGGACGAAGAGAATGTTCCTTCGATTGGGATTGGTGATAACGGAGGATCAGGCACAGGAATGCTCGAAAAGACTGACAGCAGCCCGCTTATTCGATCTTGCTGGTTTGGATTTGACTAGGGTCCAAAGCTATAAGGCTGAAACCCGTTCCCATGACAGCACAGATTGGCAGCACCTGCTGTATCTTTGCGACCCTTTGATCAATTTCGTGACTGACGACACGAAAATTCGGACCCGTTGTATAGGATCTCCGGATGCGTCGCGAATTCACATTCTCAGAGAGTTGATCAAGGAGTGACAGAGCGAGATTTTGCGCGTTCCGCCGCCGAAAGCCACATCGCCTCCGGATCGGCCCGCTGCAACGCTGCAATTTTGTTCCGTCTCGCGTTTCTTATACAGGTTTTCTGCCCGATTGCTCCCAATACCCAACGTTGGGCCGTGAGTTATCCTTCAGGCGATGACTATTGGCATCGGCATGATTTGCAGAGAAGGCGTGTTGCTCTGCGCGGACAGCGAAGTAAGTGGATGGCCTTCCAAGACCCACGAGGAAAAAATTGATATTTTCGATTGTCCGTACGGAAAAGTTGGTTTTGTTATGGCCGGCAACGCGACGCTTGCTCAGTCGGCTATTGAGAAATGCCGGGAGTCTTTGACATTGGCATCGCCAGAGAAGGCCATTCGCAGGCTGGAAAGGATTCTCGATCGAGAATATCGGCGGCAGGTATTTCAGCATCCGAACTGGGCTAGCGATCCCAATCTAGCTTACTGGTTTCTGGTTGCGGCTTGGTCTGCCGAAGGCAAAATACAACTCTACTCGACCCAGGAAACGGTCCTCAAAAAAGGTCAACGGATTTCACTGTATAGGAATTGGCGCCGATTTAGCCTCTTACCTACTTCGATCAATGTGTCTCCCTGGCATCAGCGATGCGGAAGCCTTGTGCGCTTGCCCGTTCGCACTCTCGCGCGTCAAACAGTCTATTACGTCCTGTGGCGGCATGTCCATATTCAGGAACATACGCGCCAGGGATGGGAACGTCGGCCTTTTGACGAGCTACCACGACGGATCATCCTCGAAAGAGATAGACCGGTACGCTCTGGCCTTCGAGGCCATTGTTCATCGGCTGTTGTTCTGGATGGCAGACATGGGCATGGAGGAAGAGCACTTCATGTTGAATCTTACGCAGAACTTTAACGCTGATATCCTTCGCGTGCGGGACCGCTGGCGAGCGGAGTTCGACGAACGATTAAAAGACCTGACTTCACGAAATCCTTCACATACGCCCGAAATGCTTCGGCGAATTGCGCTTTCAATGTGGACGAGAGGCACTCCAGAATAGCGACCTTCAGCACGCAGCGTGTATTTCCTATTGACAGACAAAACTTCGTGGGGCATATTCGTCGCGCTGGAAACAGCTATGGCAATAAACGCCGGTCAGAATATGCGACGTGCGGTAGAGCAGCCCGGTACCTCATCAGCCTCATAAGCTGAAGGTCGTTGGTTCAAATCCAATCCGCGCAACCACACGCGCCGTAAAGGACAGGACTTCGCCAGGCATGATACCGCCCTTATCGGGTCAAAGCGGCATCTTGTGGGAGGCGCCTTCACGCGCGGCTCGCCGGCGTTTGTCGTAAATTTGGGTAGTCGTTACGTGCCGGTGGCCGAGCAGTTCTTTGACCTCCATGATGTCCACGCCGGAGTCGAGCAACAGCGTGGCCGCTGTGGCCCGAAGAGAATGTGGCGTGTAGACGCATTCCATAACCTTGTTTCCGTCCGGCAATTCCCGTTCGCGCAGTGCGTTGGGAAGCTTGCTCAAGTATTCCTTCAGGATGGTCCACATGGTTCGCGGCTCCAGGGCGGTCGCCGCCAATTCCTCGGTATGGGAATGCCGGCGCGGCCGGAACAACGGCCCACAGCTGAGTTCGGCGCGCTGAAGGTATTCCTGGATGGCTTGGGCGGCGACGTAATGCAGGCTGATAGTCCGGCGCTTGTAGCCTTTTTCGGACAAGCGCAGCGTGGCTTCCTCGCCGTCGTGCCGAAAGTCTTCGACGAGGAGAGAGCAACCGGTCGCCAGGCGGATGCCGCTATAGAGGTAGAGCTTCACGAATCGCGCGGTCGCGATGCGCCAAGACCGAATCGCCCACCGGCAAATTGAGCAGTTGCCGGGCGCGCGCCGCCGGCACCGAAAGCGTTTCTTCGCGCGGATCAGGAATCCCTAGGTTCTCCGGTCGGTTGAGTTGTCGTCATTCGGTATTGACGTCGTCGTCGTTTGTGCCTTTTGATGGGGAGCCAAGCTCTGCTTCGAGATCCTCGACGGTGGGGAGATTTCCTTTGAACCCTTCCGGGAGCGCTTCGAGGTATCGAAAGTCTGCCACGCCCATCGGAGTGGCAGTGTTCCTAAGGGCATACTCAACTGTCAGTCTCTTTTTGGATTTGCACAAAATCAGACCGATGCTCGGCTGATCGCTCGGGTGCTTCAGAAGGGCATCCACCGCTGATAAGTAAAAGTTCATTTTGCCGGTATACTCCGGCTTGAACGCTCCCGCTTTCAGCTCGATGATCACGAATGACCGAAGGCGCAAATGATAAAAGAGAAGATCAAGTCTGTAGTCCACGCCATCCACCTCAAGCAAATACTGGCTGCCAATGAAGGAAAACCCAATTCCTAGCTCCAGTAGGAAGCTTTGTAAGTGAGCCAAGAGTCCGCGCTCCAATTCGCGCTCGTGAGCATCTGAAGACATGGTGAGAAAGTCAAAGTTGTAGGGGTCTTTGAGAAGCTGATGAGCGAGATCTGATTGGGGCGCTGGAAGAGTCTGCTGAAAATTCGTTATGGCTTTTCCCTGGCGGCGATAGAGGTCGGCTTCAATTTGAAGGACCAGAATATTTCGACTCCACCCGTTTTGGATCGCTTGCTGGATGTACCAAGCGCGCACGACAGGGTCTTTTACCTTGTCAATCAGAACGCAATTGTGGAACCACGGCAATTTTGCAGCAGCTTGCTGCAAAATTGATTCGTCTGGCCAGGCTTCCGCAAAAGCCTTCATATAGCCGAGATTACGGAAGGACAGACCCTTCATGTCTGGAAACGCAGATCGGAGATCCTTCGACAGCCGTTCGATGACCCTTGTTCCCCATCCGTCTTCCTTCTGACGCACGAGAATTTCTTTGCCGATTCCCCAATAAAGCAGAACGAGTTCACGGTTCACGGCAAGAGAGGCTCGAAGCTGAGCCAGTTGGATGCGCTGCTTCAGTCCGGCCAGGAAATCAGCATAACCGGCAGGTACGGCCGGCTGAATTTCACTCATTAGTGTTCTCGTTTCCGAATAGCAATTCGTTCCACACTTCTCCGAGCGTAATGGTAACGAATCTCTCGTCCCAACTATTTTTTCAGAGCGGCATTTTATGCGACGCGCCTTCGCGGGCGGCGCGGCGGCGTTTGTCGTAAATTTGAGTGGTCGTTACGTGGCGGTGGCCGAGCAGCTCTTTGACCTCCATGATGTCCACGCCGGAATCGAGTAAGAGCGTGGCCGCCGTGGCGCGCAGCGAGTGCGGCGTGTATAGGCATTCCATTATTTTGTTTCCGTCCGACAGTTCCCGCTCGCGGAGCGCGTTGGGAAGCTGGCTCAAATACTCCTTCAAGATGGTCCACATGGTCCGCGGCTCCATAGCGGTCGCCGCCAATTCCTCGGTGTGCGAATGCCGGCGCGGCCGGAAGAGCGGACCGCTCGTGAGCTCGGCGCGCTGGAGGTACTCGTGGATCGCCTGGGCGGCGGCATAGTGCAGGCCGATGGTGCGGCGCTTATCGCCTTTTTCGCGCAAGCGGAGCGTGGCTTCTTCGCCCTCTTGCCGAAAGTCTTCCACCAAGAGCGAGCAGCCGGTGGCCAGGCGGATACCGGTATAGAGGTAGAGTTTTACAATCGCCCGGTCGCGATGCGCCAATATCGAATCGCCGGCAGACAGGTTCAGCAGTTGCCGGGCGCGCGCCGCCGGCAAAGAAAGCGTTTCTTCGCGCGGATCGGACGACTCGCGCGCGATGAATTGTGAATGCGCCGGGTTGGGGACCAGGATGGGCAGGCGGAGCTCGGCCGCCGAGAGCGCCAGGTACTTGTAAAAGGAGGACAGCGCCGAGACCCGGTGGTTGATGGTTTTGGGCGCGGCGCCCACGGCGGCCAGGACGTCGCGGTACGTCTGCACGTCGGCCACCGAGATCGTCAGGAGCGCGTGCGCCTCTTGCGGCCAAACAATCCCGCGGTGCCGGACGAAGGACAAAACGCCATCCCGGTAGGAACGGCGGGTGTGGACACTTTTAGGGCGGTTGACCCAGCGTTCGAAAATTTCATAAATGGAGGAGTAAAAGTGTTCGACCCGTCTGCGGATCTCGGGTGTGAGGGAACCAACGAGGATCGGCGGCAAAGCCAGCGCCGCACGGGAAGCGGCCGGAATCACGGTGGCAGCTTTCGCTGCGGCGACTTCCAGAGTGGTTTCCGGCGAGAAAGGGGCCGGGAGGCCCTCTTCCCTGCCCGGAGAGTTCGCGATTTGTTCCATGGGGTTCATAGTAGCATGGAATCAGATAACTGATTTTATCTGATATCAAACGTGGGTTCGTGCTAGAGCAATAGTGCGTACCTACGCATAAACACATTTACAATGGTATACTTTCCTCCGAGGGACCGAAACGTAGACAGGTGTTCGGTTTAGGAGCGAAATCACGCCACGGAAACCGCAGCAGCCGAGACGCTTGCCCAGCTGGGCGGGGCGTTTAGATGAAATAGTCGGAGAGCTGACTTCCCTTCCCTGTACCGAGATTGACAGTGCTCAACTTGCGGAGAAGCTTGGCGTGAAACGCCGGCGTGCGCAAGTCATCCTGGAACCGTTGACTAAACGGACGGTCGGTGCATCCGTCCTGGTACCTAAAGATGTCGTCGTCGTCCGGCTACGCCAGATGGTAGCTGGCGAATGGGCGAAGGCGGAACAAGAGCGGCGCGCGCGGCTGCATACCTTGCTTGAGAGCGCCCGCGCGGAAGCGCGCCAGCCGCGCGTGCTGGTCGAAGCCCCAGTCGCGATTATGCGACAGGAATTGGAGAACCTTCCCCTCGGCGTGAGCCTAGCCCCCGGCCGCATCGTCTTCGAAGGCTTCCAGACCGTCGAGGAAGCGCAGCAGAAGATTTTGGCTTTGATCATGGCCATGGGCAACGACCCGGAGGGCTTCGCCGAACGAGTCACGGTGTCCACTTCCCTTCCCTGAAAACCCAAAGGTGTGCCTTCAATTGAGTTCATGGGCGTTCTAAAAAACACCGTGAGTCTTGAATCCTGGCATAGGCTCGCAAAACATGTCATAAGTTTTGATTGATTTAGCTATCAACTTGGGTTAGCATAGCTGTAACTTACATGGCGAGGAAACGAGACCGCGATGGGTTGTATAGAAGCTCCCAAGTGGCCAAGATCTTGGGGGTCAGTTCCCGGACGCTGTACCGGATGCTTTCTGCCGGACGCATTCCAGAGCCCATGCGAAACCCTGAAAACCGATATCGCGTTTGGACGGATGTTGATCTCCAGACAATTCGGGAGGCATTACAGAAATGATCAAGCTGATGATAGGGAACCAAAAAGGTGGGGTGGGGAAAACGACGTCCGCTATCACCTTAGCCCGTTGTTTCGCTGACCGTGGCCTGAAGACTTTATTGATTGACAGCGATCCCCAAGGCTCCGTCGCCGTTACTCTGCGGCTCAAGCCAGAGGCGTATTTATCAGACTTCATTCTGAACCAATTACGCCTTCCTGACTGCGTCACAACCGTTGCGGAGCGGCTTGACGTGCTTTGCGGCAACCGTGAGACCACGGCGATGGAACAACGGATTTTCACGATGTACGGCCGCGAACTGGTGTTTCAGAAAGCTTTCGGACTCTATGAAGAGAGCTATGACGCCATTGTCGTAGACGTGGCACCGTCCATTTCCCTGCTCCAAGCGTGCTCGATGGTGTTCTGCCAAAACGTCGTTATCCCTATCTCTATGGACACATTAAGCGTATCTGGGGCGGGCGCAACGATCTTCTCGGCTCAAACCATTGGGGACAGTGTACGAGTACCAATTCGCTCAGTTGGACTCTTGCCGACCATCGTAAACAAGCGTTTTGGCTTAACAGACATTGTCATGAAGATGATGGTGCAGTTGAGTGAAAACTACAAGATTCCTATCTTGCCAGCAATTCGAACGGACCAAATTATCGGCAAGGCTACCCGGGCCCACAAGATGGTTGCGGACCTTGACCCGAAAGCTAAAGCGCTTGAGGACTATGACGCTGCAGCGGGCCAATTATTGAACTTTTTCGAAAGCGAAGGATTGAGTAAACAGCCTCAGCATGGCCAAAGCATCGCGGTCTAAGAAACAACCCGCTTTTGATGCAAATGAACTCGCGGACTTGATTTACTCGCCCGCAGTTGGTACCGGTGTCGGTTCTCATCTGCTTGGTGACAATCACCCTGAGGGTAAGTCACATACAGGTACCCTTGTTAAGGCGTCGTCTGTAGCGGCTACATTGCTTCCCTTCCTTTCGGTTCGTCTTCCAGATCCATCAATTACTACCCAACCAACTGAGAGTCACCCTGAGAGTGAGTTACCTATAGGGATGGCAGGCATTTTTGAAGATACAATCGAGAATGCCCACGGAACCGCTCCCGCTCCAACGGAGGTGACGGACGGAAACGATCATCGCACTCACCCTGAGAGTAACTTACCCCTAGTGGTGACTCACACACAGGGGGTGATTGCACATGAAATCAATGACATAGAAACCAGACCTGGGGGTAACTTACCTACTGGTACGCCTGTCTCTGAAGAGCATTCTGATGAAGCGGCACCGGATGAAATTGAGACAAAACACACTCACGACAATGAGACTCACCCAGAGGGTAATTTACCCCTAGATGTGACTCACCAGGAAGAGGTCACGGGTCGCGCCAATAAAACACACCCTGAGGGTAACTTACCTATAGGATCGCGTGTCTCTGAAAGACGAAGTCCATCTATAGCCGATGCCGTCCGAATTGAACTAACACCTGGAAGCGAAGACCCCC
>PMSX01000333.1 GCA_003167495.1 Bryobacterales bacterium
GCAAGGTGTTCGAAGCGTTGGCCGACAGCTCTTTGACAATCTGAATCACAACCAAGCTGGCCCATGCCACTGTCGGGAGGATTGGGTTCATTTCGCAAAAACGCCCTTTCCTCGCCTGAAGTGGCCCAGGAAAGTGTCGGCGCGACCTTTTTATTTTCATCCGCAGGGATGGCCCAAGGGGCCAAAGAGGTTGAAAACTTAATATTGCAGACCTTCGTGTTGGGGCGGCCGCCTGGCCGCCTCTCGAATTCGCGACAAATCTGAAACCGAGCAGGGAGCGTCAGCGACCTAGGCTGGTTCGTCAGGCCGCTTTGGGCACCCGGCCAAAGAGGTTTCAAATCGAATATTTCACGTTCGCTTCCCAAGCCAGCCATTGGGTTCCTTTTTTCAAATGACCCAATGGCCTCGCGGCGGGCGATCAACCAGACCCGCTTGGGTTCGCTCTTCAAAACCTGGCAATCCCCGTCGCAATTGGCTTCGTAGCGCAAAAAACGCACAACGAGTGAAAGCCCAGAAAAACCCTATCGCCCAGCTGGGTTCTCACGAAAATACAAACAGGACCACGTCGAATCAACGATTTACAGAGTTGTATCTAAAGGGGTCTATCTAAAGGNNAAGGGGTCAGACACCATTAGCCCCGCCACCGCGCCGAATCAACGATTTGCGAAGTTAGGTGCCGCCTTCGCGACGAGGATTGGCGGTGGAATTTTCATCCCTAGGGGTGAGGGGCCCGCTCATAGACGATTTGTTTTTACGACTCCCTCAGCATTCCGCCGTATGGGTTCGTTGCGCAAAACGCCCCCCGTCTCAAGTGCTCGTTTCGCAAAAAACGCTTTTTGTTCGCCTAAGTGGGCAAATATTCGACGTACCTTCGCCCGGAGCGGGCTTAAATCCGGGGAAATGAGGACATGATACTCAAACATAACAGCGCGATGTCAACTCCCGCTGTCAATGGCCGTTTTCTCAAAATGCAGCCCAGCCCGCTTTGGGTTCGTTGCGTAAATCCGCAGCGCTCTTGAAATCCAGTGGCGTCGCCCGCCTAGCGCTGGCTATTCCCGTATTCCGTATTCTGTAATAATGCCGATCACCTCCTCCGAAACTGCCGCCTGGCGCGACCGAATCTTAAGCGGTGATCTGCGCGCCTTGGCCCGCGCCGCGACCGCCATCGAAAATCAATCTCGTGCCGGCCGCGAACTGATCTCTGCATTGTTTCCGCAAACCGGCCGCGCCCTCATCATCGGCATCACCGGCCCTCCCGGCGCCGGCAAGAGTACGCTCGTCGATCAAATGGTGACGCTGATTCGCGCCGCGGGCAAGACAGTGGGAGTAATTGCCGTCGATCCCTCCAGTCCGTTTTCGCGCGGTGCGATTCTTGGCGACCGCATCCGTATGCAGCGCCACCATGCAGACCCTGGGGTGTTCATCCGCTCCATGGCGAGCCGCGGCAAGTTGGGCGGTCTGGCTCGCGGCACCCTCGAAATGGCGTTGCTGCTCGACGCCGCCGGCCGCGATCATGTCATCATCGAAACCGTTGGCGTCGGCCAGGACGAAGTGGAAATCGCCCGCTTGGCCGATGTAACCGTGGTCGTTCTCGTTCCCGGCATGGGCGACGATGTGCAAGCCAGCAAAGCGGGCATCATGGAAATCGCCGATGTGTTCGCCATCAACAAGGCCGATCTTCCCGGAGCAGAACGTTTGGAACAAGAAATTCGCGCCGTGCAGAGCGTAGCGAATGATTCGGGCGGCGCCACCGCCGCACCGATCCGCCGCGTCGTTTCTGCCGATGGAGCGGGCGTTGCGGATCTGATCGAAGTCATCCAGGATGTGTATAGAGCTCGGGGAGCGCAAAGCCGCAGCGTGGCAACCTGGTCGCTGCGACTCACTGACTTGCTGCGTGATGAATTTCTTGAATCGCTGCCGGCAGAGGCTATTCAGGAACATGCCGCACGCCTTGCTGAGAAGATAGAAGATCCATATGCTGCGCTGGCTGCTTTAGTTCGCGTTATTAAAAGTAGACACATGGAACAGGAGAAGAGTGTTTGAGTAAGAAAGCAGAGATTGGAATTATCGGTGGCAGTGGCCTGTATTCCATGCCCGGTTTTGAGGCTCATGAGGAAGTTCGTTTGAATACTCCGTTCGGCGATCCCTCTGATGCCTACATCATTGGCACACTAGAAGGCCGTGAGGTCGCTTTTCTGGCGCGCCACGCTCGCGGCCACCGAATCTCCCCATCGGACTTGAATTTCCGCGCCAATATCTACGGCATGAAGATGCTGGGTATCGAGCGCATTCTTTCGCTCAGCGCCGTCGGGTCTATGAAGATCGAACATAAGCCGCTCGATTTCGTCATCCCCGACCAGTTCTTCGACCGCACGCGCGGCCGCATCTCTACCTTTTTTGGTAACGGCATCGTCGCTCATATTAGTTTCGCCGACCCTATTTGCCCGCAGCTCTCCTCCGCCGCTCACAGCTGCGCCAAAGAAACTGGTATTACCAGTAAGCTGGGCGGCACCTACCTGTGTATGGAGGGTCCGGCCTTTTCCACCCGCGCCGAATCGAACATCTATCGCAGTTGGGGCATGGACGTGATCGGCATGACCAATTTGCAGGAAGCCAAATTAGCCCGCGAAGCCGAAATCTGTTACGTGACCATCGCCATGGTGACCGATTACGATTGCTGGCACGAAGAACACGATGCCGTGACGGTAGAACAGATCATCGGCAATTTAACCAAGAATGCGGAGAACGCCTGCAAGCTTGTGCGGCAGATTGTGAAGACCCTTCCAGCCGAGCGCGCGTGTAAGTGCGGCGCCGCTCTTAAACACGCGATTCTGACGGACTTGAAAACCGTTCCACAAGAGACTAAAGACCGATTGGGGTTACTGCTTGGCAAGTATACCGGCTAGCGAACTGGCGCGTGAAATCCTCGACGCTTGTTTGAAGGATGGCGCCTGGCCCACACGGGTGCTGGACGATCTGATCACTCGCGCTCTTGACGAAGACGATCAGTTTCTCTCCATCAATGCCACACGCGCCCTTTTCGGCATCGTCATTGAACAGCTGGGCGATTTGTTCGAGCCGGCTCTATGCGACGTTTATACGCGTCTGTTTGCGCACGTAATCAGCCGCGCTTTGCCGGAATATAACACGGACGAGTTGGTGCGCCGCTACCGCCGCGTGCGTCAAGTACGGCGCTTTTTGGGCGGCGAAGTGCACCGCGTCTTTGTGCTCTCGCGAATCACTCTGGGCGCCGATGTTGCCGTCACCAGCGTTGCCTTGGCTACCGCGAAAGAGCGCTTTCCCGATGCGGAGATCTGTCTGGTTGGCCCGCCCAAAAACGCCGAAATGTTTGCTGCGGACGCGCGCGTTTTTCCTATCCCGGTCTCCTATGGCCGTGGCAGCGTTTTGCGCGAACGGCTTTTGGCGGCAGCGGAACTGCGCGGCTCGGTCGACGAACTCAGTTCCGTCGTGATCGACCCCGATTCGCGCCTCACGCAACTCGGCTTGATTCCGGTTTGCGACGACTCACGCTACTTCTTCTTCGAAAGCCGCGCCTTCGGCGGTGCGTTGAATACCTCTCTTACGGAGCTCACCGCTCAATGGCTGAGTGAAGTGTTTGACGCCCCGCACCAGGCGCCGTATGTTGCCCCGGTTGTGCAACCGCGCACGAGTGATATCGCCGTCAGTTTGGGCGTTGGTGAAAACGCGAGCAAGCGAATCGACGACGATTTTGAGTTGGCGATGCTCGAAAAGCTTCTGACCTACAAGCGCACGATCCTACTTGATCGGGGTGCGGGCGGCGAAGAGGCGCAACGGGTCGATGCTCTTGTAGCCAAACTCGGCCAGCCGTCCCTGCTACACGTTCACGAGGGCAGCTACGCCTCATTTGCCAGCCACATCGCCCAAAGCGCTCTCTACGTGGGGTATGATTCGGCCGGTCAGCACGTGGCGGCTGCGGCAGGTGTCCCTCTGGTTTCTGTTTTTGCCGGCTATGCTTCCGAGCGTATGTTCTTTCGTTGGCGTCCTTCGACGCAGACTTCCCACGTCGTCGCGGTGGACGCAGATAATCGCTCCACTGTTTTGGAGCGAACGCTAAAAGCTATTGATGCGGCGGTGGTGGTGGCGGAAGGTCCGCGCTCGTCGGCAATACCCAAGGATTCGTTGTCTTAGTCGGCGGTGGTGCCGCGGGTTTCGCTGGCTCAGTCGCGGTGGGATTCTGTTCTCCCGCGTCTGGGACCGGCGTGGCGTTAGGATCGAGATTGTATTTGATGAACGTGTCCGTATCAAACTTCCGATAGGCGCGGAATTCTATTTCGTTCTTCGAGTTTTCTCTCCCCGCTTTCATCAAAAGCTTGGCTGTTGTCGGCAAGACGAATTGCTGTCCGGAGATTGGAACCAGGTCGTAATCAAGAATTTCCGTTGCCGCGCTGACAGGGAACGTCCGCGGAATATCCACTGCCTCAAACTTGATCCGATCGATTTCGCCGGTATTGGCATCGACATAAATCAATCCGCGATAGGCAGTAACAATTCGCTGTTCGTCGGTCTTATTTGATCCGGAGGTGATGGAGAACGCTGAGTGGGCACTGTCGATAGAGTAGTTGAACACTGCCATGCGCCGGCCGCGCAACGTCGCCCAGTGATCCCAATTGATCTCCGCTTGGCTATGCGGCTCAAAAAGCTCTCTCATCATGCTGCCGAATTCGCCCTGCGACGTAGCGCCGCCGGTCTTCACATTGTCCATGGTGGTTTCGGTTAGCTTGCCGTTTACCGAATAGACGTTGTAGTAGTCCCGTCCCTCGTTGAATCCAACCTTCGCCCAAATCGTGCCGCTGCTGCGGTAATTCTCCCCACCGTTGGGATCCACGTTTTGACGGGTCACTTCCACGCAAAAGAAGTTTGGCAGATGCTTCGAGTAGTTGAGCGCGTAATCTGTCATCGACTGAATGATTTCCTGCTGGCGAACCGAATCCGGAGGCGGTATCGTACGGGGTTTGGGAGCGAGGGAAGCTGTCGACACTCCTTCGGAAACCTCTTGATCCGGCGCCGTTGCGGGTGACGATGTCGCATCGTGCGCCGGCGGCTTCATGTTGGCCGTCTGGTCTCGAAGGTACTTCAAAGCTTCCACGGTTTTCTGTCCAACGCCCTGCGCCTGCAAATCGATAATTGTTTTGTCCGTCAGTTTTTCGCTCAATTGAATCTCGCGCACCGCAGCGGCAATCTGCTTGTCGTTGTGCTGGTGCCGCGCTATCTCATCGCGGATCATATCGGCCAATTGCTGGACGTTCATCTGGGTTTGAGCCAGCAGAACTCCGGCGATCAGAACAGCAAAGCAAAAACGAAACCACATATTCAATATCATGACGCAAAACGTCGCCGCGAGGTTGCCGCCGGGCTGCTAAAGCCGCTCAACTTTCTCGAGTTCCAGCGTAATGTCCCCCAGGGGAAACCCAAAAACGAAACGCAATTGTACCGGCACACGCAGGGGATCGTCGGTGACCCAAATCAGGAGCCTACCTTTTCTACGGTAAAGCACATTGTCGAAAACAAAGGTCTCGTAACGGATTGTATTGTAGGTCTTGCCGGCGAGGTTTAGTTTCTCCTTGCTAAGCCCTTCCGTCCTTACATTCGCCAGTTTTTTGCCGTTGGTGACAGGCAGCGTGAACTTCATCCCCGGTTGGAGTTGCGAGGCGCGCAATGTCATCAGCGCTCCCACAATGTCGTACGTACAAGGCGGAATGGCCAGTTCAATCCTGTCGTTTTTATTTGCCACGATGTCCTTCATCGTCGCGACCAGTTTGTGCTTCTCGTTATCGAAGGCTATGGCTGTAATGACATGATGCTTGCCTTCCTGCGCGTCGAGATCCACGCTTGAACTGCAAAACTTATCGTTCGTCAAAAGCTTGTAATTATCCAAAACGCGATAAAGCTGATTGACTAGGCCGGAACTGGTCAGATCCATATTCAACTGCCATCCATCGTTTGGCGCCGGGGTGAGTTTAAGATCGGCTTGGCCGGCTGTCACCATCCGCCATCCCACGCGGTATACCAGGTTCTCCGCATACGGGAACTTGACCGGCAGCGCAACGCCGCTTGTTAATTGCGGAATGCCCGGCTGTGCGGCTGTCAAGAACAATAGACAGAGCACAAGGCTTGATCGGGGGGGTCGAATTCGGGAACTTTGCATTCAGAAGGTTAGTCGGCTCTTTATCCCGGCTGGCAGAGCGATGTGGGTATTGGCAGTCGCTTTCAGATTACTAAAAGCCAATTGAGGTAAGCACTTCCGAAGGCTTGCGCTCAAAAGCTCGGCAGATGGCCAGCAGGCTTTCCACGCTGGGCAGGTTTGCGCCTCGCTCAATTGAACTGATCTGCGACACGCTCAACTTGGTGGCCGCGGCCAGTTCCTTGAGCGACCAGCCGCGCTCCACCCGCAGCAGCTTGATGCGATGCCCCAAGCGATCGCGCAAAAGATCTTGCGGCGTTCGTCCCAAGCCAAATTGCTCAACGGCGTTCTGTAGCGTCTGCCGCAACTGCGCCAGCGAAAAGGGCTTCGCAAGATAATCGAATACGCGCAGTTTGAAAGTAGCGCGCATGTTTTCGAGCGACGGATAACCGGTAATCACTATAATGCAAAGCTCCGGCCAACGCAGCAATAATTGCTCCACCACGTCCTCGCCGGTGACTGTGCCCATCTTCATGTCGAGCAGCACGATATCCGGAATGCGAGTCTCGGCCGAAGCAAACAACTCTTCCTGTTCGGCGAAGGTACGCACCGAGTAGCCGCCTTCGTCGCGCAGCAGATCTTCGATATAGTTTCGGAAGTCGATGTCGTCGTCGAGAACGGCAATGTCAACCAGGCCTACGGATGCTAAGGCTTCATCACTCATTTGATTTCGATTCCGGCGGCGGGAAGCATGACCTCCAGAGACGCTCCGCCTTGCGGACGGTTCGCCGCCGTAATGGTTCCGCCCAGTTGTGTCACAATTCCTTCCGCCACGGTCAGGCCCAATCCGGTGCCGCGCGCGTCTAGCCGGGTGGTGACAAACGCCTCAAACACTTTCGGCAACACGTTGGCTGGAATACCCGGGCCGTCGTCCATCACCGTACAGGCAACCCAACTCTGGCTACCGCGCTGCGTCAAGCGTGATTCCACAATGATCTCGCCGCCCAAGGGCACGGCCATCAATGCGTTCCGCAGCAGGTTTACGAAGACTTGCACCAGCCTGTCGGAATTGCCAATCACGGCATCGTTTGCTCTGACAGAGTTCGAGAAATTCACCGCGGAAGCCTTTTCGTCAATCGCCACCAGGTTCCAACTTTCATCAATGAGGTGCCGCAATACCAGTGGCTCGGTGCTTTCTTTTCGCACGCGCGCAAAATCCACCAAGCCTTCACTGATCTTCCGCAGGCGCTGGGTTACGCGCAGCATACGGCCCAGGCGTTCGAGCGTCGGCCCATCGTGGCGTGTTTCTAGCAGTTTCTCGATGGAACCTTGCAGCACTGCTAAAGGCGTGTTCAATTCATGCGCCACGCTCGTGCTCAACAAGCCCAGACTGACCAAGCGGTCTTGCTCCTCCAGCTTTTTTAGCGCCTCTTCAAGATCGTCTTCCTGCCGCCGCAGCTGACCCACTGTGGCGTTGCGTGAGCGCATGATGTAACCAATTTCGTCGTCAAGAATAAAGCGGTCGTCTATCAATTCATGCTCGCGGTCGCCCGTCTGTGTGGCCTCGTCCGCCTTCAACATCAACGTCAACGGCTGATATACATACTGCGGCATGATGATGAATTCCATCACCACGATGGAAAGCAGATACATGGTTCCCAGCACGGCAAAGACTCGGATGCGGGCCTGCCGCAGCGCACTGTCGTAGAACTCATGCGAGAGGTGGACGCGCCGGTATTCTCCTTCCCGTGAGGCTGTCCGGAAGAGCATATCTTGTCCCTGTTGCCACGTTCCGTCCGCATGTTCGCGCAGATATTTCTGTCCTTCTGCGCTCAAATCCGTTTCGGCAGCCGAACCTTGCTTGTATTCATAGGCGCCCGACTCCTCCGTCTCCGGCCGTTGACCCATGGGAAGTCCCGCCGCGAAAATCTGCGAAATCTCTTTCAGCTCGCGCTGCTTCGCGGCTTCGATATGACTTGAGAACAGCGGAATCACCGAAAGGTAAACCGAAACCGCTAGTGTGAGGAAAAAGAAATTGTGCAGAAACGCCAGCTTGTGGCGCACCTTCAGCCTGCCAAACGTCCGAAACGCGAAGTTCGGCGGATTAACGGGCGCTTTATGAGTGTTGAGGCGCGAATTCTTGTCGCCGCTCAATTTCCTGCTCCTTATACTGAAGCTGGTACAGCTTCCAGTAAATGTCACGCCGCGCCAGCAATTCCCGGTGCGTTCCCATCTCTCGCAATTGGCCTCTATGCATTACTAGAATACGGTCGGCGCGCTGAATAGTGGATAAGCGATGCGCGATCACCAGCGACGTGCGGTTTTCCACTAGCTTGCTTAAGGCTTCCCGCACACGCAATTCAGTATCGGTATCCACGCTTGACGTGGCTTCATCCAGAATCAGAATACGCGCGTTGTGCGCCAGCGCGCGGGCGAAGCTGATCAATTGCTTCTGTCCGGTGGATAATCCCTGTCCGCGTTCTCTCACCGCAGTAGCGAATTGCTCGGGCATTTGCTCGACAAAATCCAGCAGGTTGACACGTTCCGCCGCGGCCCGTACTGCTTCGTCCGTAATATCGGCCGTGCCCAAGCGGATGTTGCTTTCGATAGTGCCGGTAAACAGATACGGGTCTTGCAACACTACGCCGAAATGCTTTCGGAGATCGGCAAGATCGAATGCTTTGACGTCTATGCCGCCAATGCGGATAGCCCCGCGCTGCACATCATAAAAGCGCAGCAGCAGATTGGTAATGGTAGTTTTGCCCGCTCCGGTGTGCCCGACGATCGCGACAGTTTCTCCCGCCGATACATGAAAGCTCAAATCTTTGAGCACCCAATCCTCGCCGTTGTACGCAAACCAGACGTGATCGAATTCCACGTCCAGAGGACCTACTGGAAACACCCTTGTCTTCTCCGGACCTACGATGGCCGGCTTCGTATCAAGCAGCTTGAAGATCCGCTCCGACGCCGCCATGGCACTTTGCAAGATGTTGTACTTCTCACTCAGATCCTGAATAGGGCGAAAGAATCGCAGGCCGTATTGAAAGAAAGCTACCAGCACGCCCAAAGAAAGCGCCCCTTGCTTGATACGAAACCCGCCATAGGCCAAGAGCAGCGCGAGCGCGAGCATACCGAGAAACTCGACCACCGGATAGAACCAGCCATAGGCAATCACCGAATCCTTGAATGCCAGCATGTGATCGCGGTTGATGTTTTCAAATTCCTCCGCGCTCTTCGTTTCGCGATTGAAAAGCTGCAGCACTGCGATGCCCGCCACGTGTTCCTGCAGATATGCGTTGATCTTCGCAACCGCCAGGCGAATCCGCCGGAAACTTTGTGAAGCGGTTCGCCGGAATTTCATTGTCACCAGCACCACGAATGGCAACACGGCCAACATGAACCCAGCCATGCCCGGACTCAGCTTGAACATTACTGCCACGATAAATGAAAGGGCCAGTAAGTCTCCGATGATCGTGACCAGACCCGAAGCGAACAAGTCGTTCAACACGTCGACATCGGTGGTCAAACGCGTCACCAAACGGCCGACGGGGTTCCGGTCGAAAAAAGCGACATCCAACGTCTGCAAATGAGTCATCAATTCGCGCCGCAGATCGAACATGGCCTGTTGGCCCGTCCACTGCATAATGTACGTCTGTCCAAATTCGAACACAAAATCCAGCACAACCACGGCAAAATAGATCGTTGCCAGTTGAGTTAACCCGGTCATGGCATTGTTCGACAACCACCCTGTCAGCGCCGGAAAAATCGCCGGGGCATGCTTTGTAGGGACCAGATAGCGGTCTACCGCCATTTTCGTAATCAGCGGTCCGATACTCTGTAGAAGAGAATCGACAACCAGCAGAGCCAGCGACGCGGAGACAAAACGCCAGTAGGGCTTCAGATAACGCAGAAGCCTTTTCATGAGCCGCGAATCGTACGCTTTACCTAGTGCTTCTTCTTCCAATCGTTTCTTTCTTCTAATCTTTCAGACTAACGTAAGCTCCGCATGAACGGACTCATCCTTATCGACAAGCCGCCCGGCTGCACCAGCCACGACGGGGTGAACCGCTGGCGCAAGCTCGCCGGCACAAAACGCGCCGGGCACTTGGGCACTCTCGATCCTATGGCCACCGGGCTGCTCGTCTTAGTGACCGGCGCCGCTACCCGTCTTGCTCAGTTTTATGGCAAGTCTGAGAAGACCTATGTGGCGGAAATCACGCTGGGTGCCGTCTCCAACACTTATGATGCCGAAGGCGAAATCAGCTTGTCGAGCATTCCGCTGCCACCCGCCGAAACCATCCTTAGCGCGCTGAATGAATTCCGCGGAAAATTCCTGCAAACGCCTCCGCCCGTTTCAGCCAAGAAAATCGGTGGCGTTCGCGCTTACAAACTCGCTCGTCAGCAGGTAGCCGTCGAGCTGAAGCCCGTTGAAGTCGAAGTCAGGCAATTGGAAGTCCAGCATCTTGCCGCAAACAAGCTGACGGTCGTTATTACATGTGCCGCGGGCACGTATATCCGCTCGATTGCCCATGATCTCGGGCAGTGGCTCGGCTGCGGTGCGTTGCTGAGCTGTTTGCGACGCACTCGTGCCGGCGAATACGGCGTTGACCAAGCCAGAACGCTCGACCAACTGGCAGCTTTGGCCACGGAAAGCCGATTGGCCGAAGCGCTGATTCCCATAGCCCAGATGCTGCCCGAAATGCCTTCGGAATATTTTGATTCGGCGATTGAAACCCACATCCGACAAGGACGAGAATTTCGAACGTCGCCCTTTGTTGTTCCTCCTGGCGCTCCGTTCGTAAAGGCACTGTCTCGTTCGGGTGAGCTGATCGCCATCGGCGAGTTAAAAATTCCTAATTTGTACCATCCCGGCACGGTTTTCTGAGTTGGGGCGGGACGCCTTATCGTCAACTGTGCTAAACAAGGGAAATCGGCATGACAAAGTTTCGCTTTAGGGTCGCAGGGCTCATTGTGGGCGCGTTGTTTTGTAGCATTGTTTTCTATGGGGCTCAAAATCCTCCCAATCCCAATCCACCCGTGCCACCGGCGTCGCGACCGCAATTTTTCGCGGGCACGGTGGTGGAACTGGATGCGAACCATATCAAAGTGACGCGAACGCTGGTTGGCCGGCCCACCGAAAGCCGCAGTTTTACTATTAACGCATCCACCAAGATGAACAAGTCAGCCATCAAACTGCACAGCCTTGTGACCGTCCGCTACAAGCGCTTGCCCGAAAGCGATCTTGCGCTGGAAATTCAGCCACGGCCCGTGATTGCGCGGACGCCAAAGGTGTAGCTTTTGTAAAGCGCCGATTTGCTGTTTGTGGCTCGATCGAAAGTCGATTATTGATATTCTCCAAGCCCAACCAAGTGAAAAAAATAACAACCGCTTGAGACGAGCAAGGTAGTTCGTCACCATTTAAATAGAGGCTGACAGAGATTGAAAGAGCTAAGTTTTCAAAAGCGACAACCATGGGTCGCAGATGAAAAATCCGGGGATGTCGTCCCCGGACTTTCAAATTCAACTCTGCGGCCGAAAGGCGGTCTTAATGATCATCGAACTACGGATCGTCGTACGAAAGACGATTGTGTTCACTATTCGCTTAAAACTGTAGAGAAGCAGGGCGGGGAGATTAGCAGTCTCCCCACCCACGTAGTTATTATATACCCGGAGCGAATCAATGGACAAATCTGAAATCGGACAAGCGCTGCAAGCGCTGCGAAAATCCCATGAGGGTGGACGGCCAAGGGTTCGGAAGACATGCCCAAAGTGCAAAGGCACCTTTAGCGCCCGTGATCTCCGCAAGCCGTGCCCTGGTCACGGCAACTCGCGCTAAGACGCCCACGTTTGCCACTCAGATACCCGATTTTTCGCGCGATAATAAAACAAGCGGAACTACCTATGGCATCCATTCCAGCTCAACCAACCGATTTCCCATCACCCATCGCCCAAACACGCGCGCAAGCGGCGGAAAAAACGGCCGCCATCCCGTGGTACATCTGGTGTGCCACCTTCGCGGTCACTTCGGCCACCATCGGCGGCTATTGGGACATCTCCTGGCACTCCTCTATCGGTCGCGATACCTTCTGGACGCCCGCCCACCTAGCTATCCAGCTTTGCGGAGTTCTTGCAGGCATCGCCTTCGGCTACCTGATTCTGCACACTACCTTTTCGAAGAATTCTCCGCTTGCCGCCGCCTCGGTTCACATCTTTGGCTTTCGTGCGCCCATTGGTGCTTTCATTGCTTCCTGGGGCGGCATCGCCATGCTCACCTCCGCGCCCTTCGATAATTGGTGGCACGACGCGTATGGCGTCGACGTGAAGATCGTCAGTCCCCCTCACATCCTGCTCCTCATGGGGGTGTACGGAGTCGTCATCGGCACACTCGTGTTGCTAGCCGGTCACATGAACCGCTCGCAGTCCGAATCTCGCACGGCGGAGAAGCGTCTTATTCTTTACATCAACGGCATCATGCTTGTCCTAATGATGGTTCTTCTCATGGAATATACGGAACGCCCTTATCTACATTCTGTAGGTGCCTATATGGCCGTCGCAGCGCTACCTCCCATCGTGCTGGCTCTCTCCTCCCGACTCACTGGCTACCGCTTCGCTGCTACCTTCGTCGCTGCTTTTTACACGCTCTTCCGGATCGGCTTGATCTTGCTCCTCCCACTCTTCCCGGCCGAACCGAAGCTTGGCCCCGTCTATCAAAAAGTCACTCACTTTATTCCGCCCGATTTTCCGCTGCTCTTTATTGTGCCGGCATTCTTGCTCGATCTCCTATGGCAGCGCACGAAAACGTGGAACGCTTGGAAGCTCGCGGCCGTAAGTAGCGTCATTTGGACCGCTGTCTTTCTCGCGGTCGAATGGCCGTTTGCGTCCTTTCTGAATACTCCTGCTTCCCGCAACTGGTTCTTCGGTACCGGCTATCTCTTCTATGCCATGCCGCCTGCGTCTTTCACCGCTCGCCACGTTTTCTATCCCAGCGGCACTCCCTGGCATGTCTCACTGGGTCTGCTGGCTGCTGTTCTGATCGCCACTTTCACTTTTCGTTGGGGCCTCGCTCGTGGTGAGTGGCTCGGGAAGATCAAACGGTGAAATTCCGTCGATTCGCCGCGCCGTTCCTATTTTTCGCGGCACTGACTGAGGCTCACGTCGGGAGTCCCGACGTTTTTTTTGAAGGCAAGGCCGGCCCTTATCAACTCTTTGTGACGGTTCGTCCACCTCTCACCATTCCGGGCGTGGCTGAAATCGAAGTTCGCTCTGAATCTCCCGGTGTTCACGGTATAAGAGCTGTACCGTTAGCCATCACTGGCGCCGGCTCGAAATTCGCACCTATTGCCGACGAGCTGAAAGTCTCTCCGCAAGATTCGCAATTCTTCACCGGCTCGCTCTGGATGATGACCGCCGGCTCTTGGCAAGCCCGTCTCACGGTGGAGGGAGCACAAGGTGAAGACACACTGTCTGTCCCTGTGCCTTCTGTCGCTCGCGCCAGCAGACGGATGCAGTGGGGGCTCGGCGTTATCCTTTCCGCCCTCGGCGTCTTTCTGGCAAGTGGTCTGGTCGCCATCATAGGCGCGGCCAGCCGTGAAGCGAAGCTCGATCCAGGCCAACCTCCGCCCCAAGCCAATCTGCGCCGTGCTCGCAATGCCACTATCATTGGCGCTGTCATTGTCTTAGCTCTCGTTTTTGGGGGTAACGCCTGGTGGAACTCTGAGGCCGATGCTTACGACCAGCGCATCTATAAGCCGCTGCAAATGGCCGCTTCCCTGAACGGCAGCGAACTCTCTCTGCAAATGAGCGAACCGGGCTGGATGCAAGCTGCCACTCTCGAGCAAGCGGCGTTTCGCGTATTCATCCGCAAGATGGACGACCTTGTTCCCGATCACGGCCACATCATGCACTTGTATGCGATTCGCGAGCCCGGCCTCGACGTCCTTTACCACCTTCATCCCGAACAGAACTCGAACGGTTCTTTCACTCTGCCTTTGCCCACCATGGCCGCTGGACACTACAAACTCTACGCCGATATCGTTCATTCCAACGGCTTCCCCGAAACCATGGTCACTGAAATCGATTTGCCCGCTTTGACCTCCCGTCCTCTCGCTGGTGACGACGCTTCTGCTTCGACCGAGCCGTGGCAGAAATCATCTACCACCAACAACGTTTTCTCGTTGCCCGATGGTTACAAAATGGAATGGCTGCGCGCCGATAGACCGCTACGCGCCGGTCAAGCTATGTCCTTCAGCTTTCGACTCAGCAAGCCGAATGGGACCGTTCCGGCCGACATGGCTCTCTACATGGGCATGCTCGGCCATGCCGCTTTCGTCAAAACCGACGGCACTGTTTTCGCGCACATTCATCCCAACGGCTCCGTTTCCATGGCGGCTCTCATGCTGGCCGAAGGCATGCCCGCCGGCATGGATCACTCCACCACGCAAACGTCGCTACCCAACACGGTAAGCTTTCCATACGGCTTTCCTTCGCCCGGCCAGTATCGTATTTTTGTCCAGATGAAGCACGGCGCCACCGTCGAAACCGGTGTTTTCGACGCGGTAACCGCTTCGGGCCCGGGTATATAGAAACTCTACCTGCGTATCTTTCGGGTTGCTCTCTGCATCCTTTAACAAGAGAGCTCGCTGGGAGGAGTGTCGAGTTTGAGTGGCTGCTGGAGGTTCGTCTGCTTCATTGTGCTTGCCTGCGCGAGCCTGAATTTGGTGCGCGCCGATCAGCGCTACTACTGGCAGGCCAGCGCCGTCGATGGTTCGGCCGAACTCCTAACTCTGTTCTGCCATGAGTGTGAGGATGCAGGCAACTCCGGCCGCGATATCCCGCTGGTGTCTGTGCTTCGCGACACCCTGGGCACCACGGAACCGCAGGATGAGCGAATCAGTTATGTTTGGCTCCTGACGTATTCCCAGCCGAACTTCGCGAAACGTGTGCTCTCGGCGGTTCCTTTTTTCTATTGGAAGATCGGCGACGGTTCCGAGAAAGTAGGAAGGCACGATCTAAAACCGCTAATGAACCTGAGTCTGCCGCAGCGGTCCGTTGTATCCTCGACCATGCGAAATGTCGTGCAGTGGACCGTCTTGGATCCAGTTTCCATGCCAGTCCGGGCTTCGAGCCGCTCCTACCAAAGCAACAATCTTGATCACGAGCGGTTGCACTTGGAAGAAGCCGAGAGTTATCTGCAAAGCGCGCCTGCCTCTAACGATGAAACGGGTCTAAATCAGAAAGAACTCAACACGGTGATCGCCCGGCTTGAACTTCGCAAAAGCATGTTGGGAGACTTTGTAAGCGCGGGCCGCGCGCCCGAGTTCGGTGAGGAAGCGAATCTGGAGCAGGAGCGTATTCGCGCGCGCAACTGGGAGTTGCTGCGTCAATGTGCCGACAAAACAGGGCTGCTCTTTGAACCGATCAATTTGGCGGGCGCCAACAACCAATACGCCATCGTGTGGTTTCCCGTTGATCGCTCCGCTCCGCCGGAAGGAACCCGTTTGGAGCCAATTTGGAAGCTGCTGAATCTGAAAGATCCTTATCCGCAGCGCGAAGATATACTCACCGAGCCCCGTTATACGCGGACGCTGAATGGCCAAACAGAGCAAATGATTCCGCTAGGCGTTTATAGCCTTACCTATCCGAAAATGCCGTTGTTGATGATCGATTTCCGCGACGGGACTCACCTAAAGCGGCACGAATTAACGCAACGAGCCGTCAATGAGATCACTAGCGGCGTGATTGGGATTTCGCACTTTACGAATTGGTACTACTACATTGGCGCCGACCTCTACGATTTCTACGCGTCGCGCCGGGGTACAGCCATGAACCAGCAGGAGCGCCTCACCTCTTACTCCAAGTTTCGCGTCGCTTTGGCGCTTGATCGAACTTTGGACCCAAGCCTGCGAACCGCTATGCAGCAGCGCGTTAATTCGTTTTCGGTAAACCCGCTGGAGACTGCGCCGTCGAAAGAATTGCTAGCAGCCGTGCAGCGTTATGATTTGCTGCAAGAAGCCGCGCGCAGCGAGGATAGCCCACTGCTCCACCGCCTGGAAAAGGACCGGCGCAACGAACTCGCCCGTTTTGAAGCGAACAAATCCGAACAGGCCCGCGACGGTATTTTTCATTACGCCACATTCGGCCTTTACACACCCCGTGCAAAGGGAGATGACTTTTTGGAGCGCTTAGATCGATGCCGCCGGGTGGATTACAATTTAACTTTTCTTGACGGGCTTGAGGCGGCCGGTACGCAACCGGAAGTAGCGTATGATCCCGTACGCATCCAGCGGGCCGTCTCGCAATTAACGGCGTTACTTCCAGAAATCGATTCCCGAGCCACGCGCCAGCACGCTGAACAGACCCTTGAGAAACTGCAAGGCCTGTCGAGCGACTCACAATTGAAAGCACAGTGCCTGACCGCGCTTGATTTCCTTCACGGAACAGCTACCGCTTCCGGTATTCGGGAAGGATCGGGCACACCCGAAACGCTGCGGTGAAGTTCGCGGCCGTTTTCCTTCTCACTGCGCTCGTTTCCGGTGCCGATTCGCCGCAAAAGGGAAACCGTTTAGTGATCCTGAAAGTCGACGGCATGAATCAAAATCAGCTCATGAATGCGCTGGAAACGCTTGATTCCGCCACCGGTAAGTCGCAATTACCCTGGCTGCATCGAATCTTCGTCGAGCAAGGCGCCATCTACGAGAACTTCTACACGCGCGGCATCAGTCTCTCCGCTCCTTCTTGGTCGATGCTCGATACCGGCCGTCATACCATCATCCGTGGCAACGTGGAATATGACCGTTTTACTGGGGAAGTTTACGATTATCTGAATTTTTTCCCGCTCTATGTCGGCTATGCGCAGCAGAAACAAGTCGATATGCCCGGCGTCGAGGTTCTAGACCGGGCTGGTATTCCCCTCCTCATCGATCGATTTTCCTATCCTGATATTTTCCAGAGCTTTCAACTTTTCCAGCGCGGCGTCCGTTGGACTACGCTGCAGGAAGTCTTAAAGAGCAGGTTTTCCTCGAAATCGATTTTTTCCATGCTCGAAGGAGCAACGCCCTCCTATGATTCGCTACTCGAAAAACAAACGCAAACCGAGTTAGAGGCTGGGCTCCAAAGGCCGCAAATCCTTTATTTAGATCTATACCTTGGAAAGGTCGACCATGAAGGGCATGCCACGAGCGAACCAGCGGCATTGCTGAAAAAGTTTCGGGAAGTGGATGAACTGGCGGGGCAACTGTGGACAGCGATTCAAAACAGTCCATTGGCCGGTAAAACTTTGTTCGTAATGGTGTCGGATCATGGCATGAACAACGTTCCGGGCATTGTCAGTCAGACCTACAGCCTGACCGATCTGCTAAACAGTCCCGTTGGCGGCGCTCATCACGTTGTCACCAATCGCGAGCAACTGAGTGACTTCAAGTTCAAGAGTCTCTATCCGCTCTTACATCGCGTCATCAATCCAAGTGACGCCTCCTTCTATCTGCGCGGCGAGTCTGATCAGTATCCCACCGCATGGCTCGATATCGATGGCAACGAGCGAGCCGCGCTTCTTCTGCGCAATAGCGATCTGAACAAAATTCACATCCTTTTGCAGCAGCTTGCCCACAGCGACATGACGGTAAGTTTGCGCAGGGCCGTTGCGCACGCTCTGGGAGGAGTCATTGACAGCCACAGAACCGAATGGGCAAGGACAGCCGCTCAGCTTGAGGAAGAATTAAGCGCTCTTACAGGAGCCATTGAGGCTCGCAAACTTCTGCTTGAGCACGAGCCTCACAGGTGGACGCGCCAGCAGATGGAACGCGGTGAGCACAATGCCGCCTGGCGGTTGCGCCAGGATTTCGATGATTGGAAAGCCGAGCGTGAGGCGTACGGCGCTTACCTGGCACGATTGAAGAGGCTGTTGGTTTTCGAACCGGACTCAAAGAATCCTTTCAAAGGAAAAATAAGCGACTTGATTTCGGAAATGAGCCTGGGCGATTCGAATACGCAAGAACAGTTGCGCCATTATGTTGTCGGCCCCGCTCAGAACGGACTCCAACTTACCGGCGATGGAAGACTGGACGAAGAACGGTCTTTCCGTTATGTGGACTATCCGAAACTCTTTTCCGAGCAGCGCGCCCTTAACAACCCGCAGCCGGAACTGGCAGAGAAATCGATTGATTTTGCAGCCATGCGCATCCAAGATCCCGCGCCCGGCGAACATGCCTACTGGCTGTATGGCGACGAAAAGAATCAGTTAGAGATTTTGACTGGCCCGGACGGCCGAATTGCTGTACAGCCTTTGCACACTGATTGGCGAAGTGGATTGCCGCTCGCCTTATTCGAAGATCCCGAACTGCGCATTCCGCCTGGCGTCCGCAGGGAAGATTGGCTGGCCCAGTGGCACACCGAGCACGAGTGGTTTGAGGCAATTCACAAAACTCGTTACTCGAATGGAGTAATTGGCGTAATCGAGGAGCTTTCCCCGGTAGGCGATAACGTGCCAGGCCGCGCGGGGATAGACCCGGTCCTCTTGCGTTACGAACGGCGGCGCCGCGAGTTAGTGCAGGCGGATATCCATCTGTTTGCGGCAGATCATTGGAACTTCAATGTGCGTTTTCCAAATCCCGGGGGAAATCACGGCAGTTTTCTGCGGATTTCGACTCATTCTGTTTGGATGATGGCGGGCGCGGGCGTTGCCGTCGAGCGCGTTCAGCAGCCGGTGGATAGCCTGGAATTTGCCCGCGTCCTTCTTGATCTCATGCGGATTCCCGAAAAAAAATGAAGTACGAACACATTTACATTCCAGACGAGCAAGTGCCGCCAGCCACCGCACCGGTGTTTCAGCATCTGGTAGACACCTATGCGAGCGAAACGAACAAAACGGCTTCCATGTGGAGCCAGTTCACGATGGATGATTTGCCGTGGCGTCCTCACCCGCGTTCCAGTACCATCGGGGACATTCTGAAACATCAGTTGCTATCGGAACGGAGATTCTTTGGCGAGTTTCTGGGCAGCCCGAAGCGAGCAGACGAGGGTGGCGCGACCGCACTGCAAAATGCCACGACGGTTTCGGATTCGGCGCGCCTCCGATTACTGTTGGCGGCGGGGAGCGACGTGAATGCCTACAACACATTTGCCGGGAGAGTGAAGAACGGACCGATTGCGCTGACTCACATGACAGCGTTGATGATGGCAGCGCCCTACGGCGATGAGGATAGCATTGCGTGCTTACTCAAGGCGGGCGCGCGCGTTAACGAAAAGGATAGCCGGGGTATGACGCCGTTAATGTTTTCGATAGCGACCGACCATGCGCACCTGGCGACAGTCCGGGAGTTGATCAAGGCTGGCGCGGACGTCCAGGCCAAAGACCAGAATGGCGACTCGGTTCTGGACTGGGCCAACAAGTATGGGCAGCCGGAGGTGATTGCCATTTTGAGGGCGGCAGGAGCAGTGGGGAAAGATCTTCCCGCAGCGCCGCTGCCACCACCACACACCGAACCGGCGAGCGTCAACGAAAGCATCGGGCGCGCGATGGGGCTGTTTGGGAAATCGGATTTCTTCCGGGCGGGCGGGGGCTGTTCCGGATGTCACCACCAACCGGCCCACGCCCGAGCTTATGCCGCGGTGCGCAAGGTAAATCTAAATACGGATGCACGTTTTGACCGTGTTTTCGCGGATTCGGAATTAGCGGTCCGGCCACGGTTAGCGGCCGATCTGCCTTACCTTTCCACATTCGGCGGCGATGTGGATTTTGTATTTTCACAAATGACAACGAAGATGGATTTGCATGAAGCGGCGAACGAGACGAGCGACATGATGGTGCATTTTCTGGCGGCGCGACAAGATCCGTCGGGCGCCTGGTTTAATTTTGGCGTGGCGCGAGCGCCTTTGGCGGAAAGCACAATCTCGCGGACGGCCAGCGCTATTGAAGTGCTGAACAGCTATTCGTGGCCGGCACGCGCGAAAGAATTCAGCGGTCGTATTCGTTCGGCCGCCGAGTGGCTCCGGCAAGCTCGGCCTGAGACGCCCTACGAACACGCCGATCGGATTGCGGGTTTGTATGAGGCGGGTATCCCTGCGGCGGAGTTGCGCGCGGATGCTGACCGGCTGGTGGAGTTGCAACGCGAGGATGGCGGATGGGGACAGACGCAGTATTTGCCGGCGGACGCGTTCGCGACCGGAGTGGTGCTAGATACGCTCTTTCGGACGGGGTTGCTGAAGCCGACCGATGCGGCGTATCGGAGGGGAGTAGCGTACCTGCTGCGAACGCAGTTTCCCGATGGATCGTGGTATGTACGGAGCCGTGCGCCGAAATTCCAGCCGTATTTTCAGAGTGGGTTTCCGTTTGATCATGATCAATGGATTTCGAGCATGGGCACATCCTGGGCCGTGATGGCGCTGAGTCATGCGGTGGGGATGGAGAAGCTGGCAATGCGGTAGGAGTGAGTGTTCGTCGATTTGATTGTTGAGGAACTATGCTGATTTTGGGGTCGGTTGGCCGTTAGCATTGGGATCGGAGGCTTGACGCCATCCGAGGAGGCTCGATTTCTTCTTGGCCTTTTATACTGGCTCCCGGACGAAGCACTTAGTGCGTTATATCGAAACAGCAAAGCGTGATGTTTGGGGCTTGCACTAGAGTTGTCGGCGAACTACTCTGGTCGGCCAGCGTAGATCTATGCATCGTCGTAACACGCGAGCGTTCCTGACTGGGATTCGAAACTAGCGGAACAGATAGCCCTCGCTTCAGCTCACAATTCGTCCTTACGCTGGGCCTGGAATGTTCATGTGCCGCTGCGCTAACCTTCGTCAGCGTCAAGTGGATGGGGTCGGCGAGGGAGTTCCTTTGCCGAGGCCTCGGCTCCAGATGGTTCACGGAACGGTTCCACTGAAATGCGCTCGTAGCGCACTTCCAGCACAGTCAGGTCTGCTGTACCGCCCGGCGCTTGGAGAACTACTTGATCGCCCGCTGCCGACTTCATCAACGCGCGCCCCAGAGGCGACACCCAACTGATGTGGTTGCGGTTGAGATCGACCTCGTCGGTGCCCACGATGCTCACCACTCGCTCCGTTCCAGCGGCATTGGCATAGCGCACAGTCGCTCCAAAGAATGTCCTTGTCGCCGCTTGCCCCGTTCTCGGAGTTTCCGGGTCAACCACTTTCGCGGCTTCGATTCGCTTCGTGAGAAAGCGGATCCGCCCATCGATCTGCCGCAGCCGCCGCTTGCCGTACTGATAGTCGGCGTTTTCACTGCGATCGCCGTTGCTTGCAGCCCACGCCACCACCTCCGTCACGGCTCGGCGCTCCCTGGTGAGCAGAAACCGAATCTCCTCTTTGAGGCGCTGGAGACCGCCTGGCGTTATGTAGTTCTTGCCTGCCGTCGCGGGCTCGTCGTCTTGCGGTTTTCTTGTAAAGCCTTTTCGCACTTCGATTCCGGTCTACCCGCAGTCGCTCAGGAGACTACTGACAAGCATAATCGTATCGATTTGGTCTTTTGTGAGCCGTGACAGGAAGTGTCGCTTGACTGACTCGGCGCGCACGGGTAGCGCCTCGGTCAGTTTCCGATGGCCAAGTTTCGTCAGCCTGATGACAACAGCACCGTCGGCGGTTTTGCGCTTTATTAGCCGTCGATCCTCCATGCGCGTTAGCTGGTGAGAAAGACGGCTTTTTTCCCATTTCA
>PMSX01000298.1 GCA_003167495.1 Bryobacterales bacterium
ATTGACGAAGCCATACGCAACTTGCCGATCACGCAGGTGTCCGCCGTCGCAGGCGTTCCCTTGCTGACTGGCGGAAGTTGGAACAATCCGATCACGATTCAGGGCGACATGCGAATAACAACCGACCGTGCTGTGAATTTGAACGCCGTCACACCCGGATTCTTTCGAACCATGGGCATTCGAATTCTGGCTGGCAGGAACTTCGACGAACGCGTTGCGCGACCTTCGGGCGAAATGGGGTTTCGTTCGGCAATCGTGAACGAGTCTTTTGTGAAACGCTTTCTGGACGGGCGGAATCCGCTGGGCCTACGCATTGGCGTCGGTTCCGGACCGGACGTGAAGACGGATATCGAGATAGTCGGCGTTATGTCCGACTTCAGTTACCGCGGGCTTCGGGACGAGTCCGAACAGGCGTTTGTTCCTTTCCTCGAGGCAGGGAGTGGCGACGCAACATTCTATGTGCGAGTGCGCGGGACGCCGGAATCGGCTTTTCAAACGCTTCGAGCGATTGTGCACAACGCTGACCCGACGCTGCCTGTGATGGACCTGCGCACTTTGGACGAACAGGTGAGCCGATCGTTGAATACCGAGCATATGCTGGCGACGCTGTCAGGCGGTTTCAGCCTTATGGCGTTGGTGCTTTCGGTGGTCGGTTTGTATGGCGTGATGTCGTTTGTGGTTACACGGCGTACGCGCGAGATTGGGATTCGATTGGCTCTTGGAGCGGACCGCTGGTCCGCGATTTGGATGGTGCTGCGGGATGCGTTGCTAATGATTCTGGCCGGGATCGGAATTGGATTGCCGGTTATTTGGTTTTTGGGGAGGCTGATAGTGTCCCAGCTTTATGACGTCAAGCCGTTTGACCTTACCGTAATTACGATTGCAACGCTGGTTCTTGGAACGGCGGGATTGAGCGCGGCGGTTGTTCCGGCGCATCGTGCTTCGGGCGTGAATCCGACTGAATCGTTACGCGCTGAGTAGTCGTGATATCACGTCGCTATTCCGCGTCGTGATTTTGAGGGCGACGGGTCGAGTGTCGTCTTCGCCCGCTGCTTCACTCGACTCATACTGGCAAACAATATCAAAACAATGCCTTGACCTTCGACCTATAATCGAGTAGACTGAGTGGTAGAAGGTTGAGGCGTTAGGCCGTCGTCACAATTTCCGATGCGGCGGAGGATGCTGGATATGCTGATTTTGCAGATTGTTTCATCGGAACCCGCACAGCTGCGACTTGGATGCTCGGAAGCAATTTTTCGAGGGAGTCTCTTGTCGGGTCTTAAGCGTTTTCGCAGGAGTTGCAGTCCGGGATTTGCACGGCCTACAACATGTTGGAGGATTTTTAAAATGTTTCGATCCATTGCTCGCGTCGCGGTTCCTGTTGGCATAGTATTTGTTTCCGTCTTGGCGTCGTTGGCCAACGCCCAGATCTCGCCGAACCTGCCCAACCCGACCACGGCGCCGAATCCGCTGACGACGACGTTATCTATTTTTCGTAGCAATATGCAGGACAAGATCATGAAGTCAGCGGAAGCGATGCCAGAGTCCAAGTACAGCTACCGGCCGACGAAGGACGTTCGCTCCTTTGGCGAGATCCTGAATCATGTGGCGGATATATCCTACATCTTGTGTTCAAACGTGAAGGGTGAAACGACCCCCGCCACGGCTGCCGCGAAGGGTTCGAAGACCGAGATCATGGCCTACCTCAAAGGAGCGTTCGGTTACTGCGATGGCGTGTACTCCGGGTTCACCGATGCGCACCTCAACGACCCGGCGGACTTCTTTGGCACCAAGACGAACAAGATGTTTATTTTGACGCAAGTCGGAAATCATGACGCCTTGCATTACGGCAACCTTGTCGCGTATCTGCGCCTCAATGGCCTCGAGCCATCCGGGGGCTGGTTTTGATGGCGCAGCGGCGCGCGCCCGCGACGCACGCCAGTAAAAAGTGGGCTCTGAGCGAAGTCATGAGAGTGAAAGTCTGGGGAACCGCGAAGACGTTGGTGGCTGCTAGCACACTGTGCGTAAGCATGATTCCGGCTACGGCACATAGGGAGGCGCAACCCACTGCGCAGACCGCCCCAGCGACGAAAGATGGCCGCGCTGAAATTGATGCACATGTGGCGGAATGGTTGAAAGAGAGCGATGTGCCAAGCGTAGCGGTGGCATATATCCAAGATCGAAAAGTGGCGTGGACTGAGGTGTATGGGGAGCAGAGTCCGGGAGTCGCGGCGACTGAAAAAACGCTGTATAACGTTGCGTCGCTGACGAAGCCAATAACGGCGGAGACAATACTCCGACTCGCGTCGGCAAGAAAACTCTCGTTGGATGAATCGATGTGGCCATTTTGGCTTGATCCCGATCTTGAGGACGATCCGCGAAGCAAGTTGTTGACTCCCCGGCTGTGCTTGTCACACCAGACTGGATTTGCAAACTGGCGGCGAATGACAGGGGGAGTACTAAAGATCAGATGGAAACCCGGAACTCAAACCGGATATTCCGGCGAAGGATACAACTATGTTGGCCGGTTTACCGAGAAGAAACTCGGCAAACCCTTTGATCTGCTGGCGCAAGAAATGGCATTCAGTCCCATCGGAATGAACGAGACATCCTATACAGCAAAGGATTGGCAAGCCAGACGCCTTGCAATTCCCCACGGGCCAAAAGGCGAGAAACCTATCGACGTTGTCGCACAAGCCTGGAATGGCGCCGACCTGCTGCGGACCACGATTGGCGACTATGCGAAGTTCGTGGTGAGTGTGATGCGCGACGAGGGATTGACGGAGCCAATTGCTGCAGAACGAGCAACCATCACACGAGATATGGTGAAGCCGGAAGATTTGGAAAAAGTATGCCGAGAAGCTGGAGAGTTGGATCAATGCACGGTGACGGCTGGCATGGGTTTGGGATGGGAGGTAGAAGTCGTGAATCGAGTAAAGATTCTGGATCACGACGGCTCGGATTGGGGAGTGAGAACTTCGGCCATGTTCGTTCCATCGCAAGGAATCGGAGTAGTGGTTTTCACTAATGGAGAAAATGGGACCCAGGTTATCCGAAAAGTCGTGAAGGCCCTTTACCCGAACAAGCTATATGTCGCCAGGATGTGAACAGCGAAACCAGCCTGCAGCCAGACGGTGCACTCTCGCGAGTCGGTCGACCGCCATGCGGGACCGTCCTTCCACTATTTCGGAGCGAGGCCAGAAGATGGTGGCGCCTCCCGGAGACAATCTATCCTAATATCGCTAACAACAGTTAGCCCGAACCCAGAAAGTGTAAGCCCCATACGGACCGGGAAGTCGTTAGGTTGATGAATCGAAGCATTTCTGTGGACGCCATGGAAAGTTACCATAGCGCACACCGCAACTGACCGGGAGGGCTGCACTTGGCCGCGGTAAAACGCGCAACCTTGAGACTTGAAGACTCTGCCTTGGATTAACCCGTGAGTAACGGCGATGTGTAGATCTAACCCTTGGCGACTACGCGGCCAATCTTACGTGTGCCCTCAAGCGCGGAAATGCGTGCTCGATCAGGATCGCTTCCGCGCCGATACCCGGGGCGAGGCTTTGCGGGTGACAAACTTGTGTGCCATTCCAAGCAAGTCTCGCAGTTTGTCGGGAGTGACGCGAGACAAGCGAACGAGCACGGCACTGTAGCCGACGTAATGGTCCGTAACGTAGTAAACATCTGGATCGGCAGCCAGCAACTCGGTGCGATCATCGAAATCCACGCGTACCACGAGCGAATCCGGTTCGGCCGAACGATTGGATGGGATGCAGGCTAAGAGTTGTCCCTGAACCTTCAAAGCCCGCGCTCCATACGCTGTACTCTCCTGGACTCCGGGCAGCTTGAGACCGATGTCGCGCACGATATCAAAATTCACTGTGCTTTTCGCCATTTTTGGAGGCACTAGCGGGTGCAATCCGGTTTTCTTCACGTAGTATGCCGGCCTCAAGTTGCCCGGCTGGCTCTCCAATTATAATTTCCTGGAATCAGCCGCCAGACACAGGCATTAAAGGACGGTAAGCCGGACACGTAGTGAGGAGCTGAAGTGATTCGACAGAAGGCGCAGATGATCGGACGGATGAATTGAGCTTCTGGCACAGATGATGTTGCTGGGCCGGCTCAAAGTCCAAACTTCTACGCTTTCAAATGATCGTTGACATTGTGCGGGCGAAGTTTGGCTGGTAGGTCCGGCGGCGGGCGATCTTGACAAGAACAACTTAGCTTTGAGCCAGTTCCTGATTGTCTAGCAGCACTGCTGAACGTGAAAAACCCCGCCATTAACGGCACGCTTGATCGCTACATCGGCCGACACGCCAAACTGGAGAGCCTTGCTGCATAACGCTCAGGTTTGCCAACGCTACCGTGAGGAGATCCACCTGGCTAGCATTGGCCAAACGAAGAACGCCCTGGTGGCGCACTGGCCAAAGCTGTGCAAATGTCGTGAGTGAGCGCCCATTGCCTGTGGAAACACTCGCAAAAAAAGTCTTGACTCCCTACCTCAGGTATCTTCCCTGGCTTCAGTCAGGCGCATCTGCACCCGCCGCTTTCTGCTGCCATCGCAAAGGCTTTCCACCCACCGCCTTTCGTTCATCGCCTGTCTTCCGCCACCCATCCCAGCGGGCCGTTCCCTCCCGCAACGCCCTCCTTCTCACAAGGTCCGCTACGCGATCCATTGCGCTTCTCCTTCCCT
>PMSX01000059.1 GCA_003167495.1 Bryobacterales bacterium
GGTGGATGCCGCGCCGTTGGGTTGCAACTGGGCGGGTTGGTGCCCGTGTTCTCGACGGAATACATATTCGGTTTTAAAAGATCGCAGCCAGAGTATTCCCGGCTTTGCGGAAGAGAACGCGATCCGGATTTTACATGGAAGACGCCTAACAACCGCCTGAAGCTGGTTTGAATTTAGCGTGAGGCTTACGTTCGACTGGATCGAGATGGCTGGTCAGAAGAGGCAAATACTCTATTTTCAGCTAGTTGTGGGCGAAAGATAAATGGTTTACGGTTGTGATCGTGTTAAGGGAGACCCAGACGAACTAGCTGCCGCGCGGCTACTCTTTCAGCAATTGCCGCGCAATCACGAGCCGCTGAATCTCGCTCGTACCCTCGCCAATCGTGCACAGCTTCACATCGCGGTAGAACTTTTCCACCGGGTAATCTTTGATGAAGCCATAGCCGCCGTGAATTTGCAAGGCTTGATCGGCAGCTTTCACCGCCATTTCGGAAGCAAACAATTTGGCCATGGCGGATTCTTTAGTAACCCGTTTGCCGGCGTCTTTGCGGGCACCGGCACAATAGATGAGCCAGCGAGCCGCCTCAATATCGGTTGCCATGTTGGCCAGTTTGTCTTGGATAGCCTGAAATTCGGAAATAGAGCGGCCAAACTGTTTGCGCTGTTTGGAATATTTCAAGGCGGCGTCAAAGGCGCCTTCCGCGATGCCCAGAGAAAGCGCGGCAATGGAAATGCGGCCGCCGTCCAGAATGCGCAGGCTATCGACAAAACCTTCGCCCTGCTTGCCGAGCAGGTGTGTTTGTGGCAGCTTGCAGTCGGTGAAAAGAACTTCGCCGGTGGCGCTAGCGCGCATGCCCAGCTTGTTTTCTTTCTTGCCAACACGAAAACCGGGCATATCTTTTTCCAAAATGAAAGCGCTAATGCCGTGTTGGGATGCGGCGCGATCCGTTACGGCCATTGCGACACAAACGTCAGCGTAATGCGCGTTGGTGGTGAACGTCTTACCGCCGTTGAGCAGCCACGCGCCGTCTCTTAAGACCGCGGTAGAGCGCGTTCCCGCGGCGTCGGAACCTGCCTCAGGCTCAGTCAGAGACCAACAGCCGATCCATTCTCCGGTAGCCAGCTTGGGAATGTATTTCTTGCGCTGGTCCTCGCTGCCGGCCAGAAAGATGTGATTGGCGCAGAGAGAATTGTGCGCGGCCACAATGAGCGCTACACTTGGGTCGACACGCGCCAGTTCTTCAATGATGATGGAGTACTCGATATAGCCGAGTCCGGCGCCGCCGAGGTCTTCTGGAAAAATGACGCCCATTAGTCCTAGCTGGCCGGCCTTCTTGATGGCTTCCAAAGGGAAGATTTGGTTCTCATCCCAATCGAGAACGTGGGGCGCAAGCTCGGCGGATGCGAAATCGCGAATGGATTTGCGCAACTGTAGTTGCTCGGCTGAGTATTCGAAGTCCATAATAAATGATTCGCCCGGTTCTGTCTCTTATAGCCGGGTGGTAGATCGGCGAGTCCAGCGCATACTGGAAGCTGTGGTCAGCTTAGCATCTACCACCGACAGCGTTTTGTTTTTTTGGCAAACAGTTAGTCTAAGACTATAGGATCTAATGCAATCAGTTATCCCGTCGTCGGTGAGGGACCTTACGATGGTTCTCAAAGAAGCTTCCGCCGACCAAAGCACTATTGAGATTATCGGTAACAATTCAAAACGGCTTATGGGTGGGCCGACTCAGCCAGCGGATACCAAAGTAAACACGGGCGGACTACGGCGTGTATTGAAATATGAGCCCAACGATTTAACCGTAAGTGTGGAGGCAGGTATGCCCTTTGCCGACCTGCAGGCGCTGCTGGCAAAGAACCGGCAGATGGTCGCGTTGGACCCTGCGTTTTTCGCTAAGGCGACAGTAGGCGGCGTGATCGCGACTAATTCCAGCGGTCCGATGCGCCGGAGCTATGGCACGGCGCGCGATCAAGTCATCGGGATGAAGTTTGTCACGCTGGCCGGCAAGCAGATCAGCAGTGGCGGAATGGTAGTGAAGAACGTGGCAGGGCTGGATATGGGCAAACTGATGATTGGCAGCTTCGGCACGCTGGCCGTTATCACGAGCGTGAATTTCCGGGTGCATCCGATGCCTGAACAGACGCACACATTTGTGTTCTCGTTCAATGACCTAGACCAGTTGCTGGAGAAGCGCAACTCCATTTTGTATAGCGTGCTGCGTCCCATGGCGCTCGATATCATTTCGCCGCCGGCCGCCACCCGGCTGGGCTTGCGAGGCCACGTTTTGGCTATGCGAGCGGGGGGCAGTCCGAAAGTGCTGGCAAGATACGATCGCGAACTGCAAGGCGCCACGCGCATAACAGGCGCCGAGGACACCATCTTTTGGACGCAGATTCGCGAGTTCCCGGGGGATTTCCTGCGGCGCCAACCCAACGGCGTGGTGCTCCGTGTTTCCACTAAGATTGGCGATCTGGCAGCCCTTTTGCGGCTGGTTTCAGGCGCATGCATTTGCCGCGCGGCCTCTGGCGTTAGCTACGTGTACCTGAGTTCGTGGCAAGGTGTGGCGGCGCTGTGGCAGGCAGCAGCCGACAACGGCTGGAGCGCGGTGGTAGAGTTCTCGCCGCCGGAAACACGCGCCAGCAAAGAGCTCTGGCTGCTGGGCTCTTCCAAAGAGTCTGCCGAAGCGTTTGCCATGATGAAAAAGGTGAAGCAGATGTTCGACCCGGATTTGCTTCTGAACCGTTCGCGCCTGTATGGAAGAATTTAAAATACTATCGGAACTAGCCGAAGAACGAGATGGCAAAGGGCCACAGCGTGCCGACCTGGATAAGTGCGTGCATTGCGGCTTGTGCCTGAACGCGTGCCCGACTTATCGCGAATTAGGTCTCGAGATGGATTCGCCGCGCGGCCGTATTTACCAGATGAACCAGATTGCGGAAGGCGCGCCGATTAACGATTCGTATATTCGTCACATTGACTTGTGCTTGGGTTGCCGTGCCTGTGAGACCGCGTGCCCTTCGGGTGTGCCCTACGGCCGGCTGATTGAAGCGGCGCGCGAGGAGATTCTGCCGCGCCGCAAACTGTCGATGAAAGCGGCTCGCTACCAGCGCTGGTTTTTCGACAAGCTGTTGCCATCGCGCCCAGCGCTGCAAGTTGCAGGCGCGGTTTTGTACTTCTACCAGAAGTCGGGGTTGCAGAAGTTGGCGCGTCTTACGGGCGCGTTTAAGTTGTTAGGCAGCAATTTAGCCAAGCTTGAAGTACTGACGCCCAGGGCGGAAATACCTTTTTTCTACTCAAAGATCGGCAAGACATTTCCTGCGCTGGGCGAAAAACGTTTTCGGGTGGCGTTTGTGGCGGGCTGCATTGCCAACGTGACATTTGCCCGTTTGAACGAGGCCACCGTGCGGGTTTTGCAGCGCAACGGCTGCGAGGTGGTGATTCCGCCCGCGCAAGGGTGCTGCGGCGCGCTGCATTTGCACACAGGCATGGCTGAGCATGCCAAGGCTTTGGCGCGCAACAATGTCGACGCCTTTGTACCGGAGGAGTTTGATGCGATTGTCACAAACGCCGCCGGCTGCGGCTCGACGCTCAAGGAATACGGCCATCTGCTTGCCGCCGACTATGACTATGCCGAGCCGGCACAGCGATTCTCAGAGAAAGTGCAGGATGTGACGGAATTTCTGGCATCGGTGGAACTCAACGATCAAATGGGCAGCTTAGAGACGATTGTCACTTACCAGGATTCGTGCCATCTGGCGCACGGACAGCGTATAAAAGACGCGCCGCGCAAGATATTGCAATCGATTCCGGGACTCGATTATCGTGAGCTTCCGCAAGCCGATATCTGCTGCGGCAGCGCGGGCATCTACAACGTTGTTGAGAACCAGATGTCGATGGAGATTTTGCGGCACAAGATGGAGTTGGTAAAGGGAACCGAGGCTGAGATCATTGCAACGGCAAATCCGGGCTGCATGCTGCAACTGGAGGCGGGCGTGAGGATGTTCGGCAAAGACCAGCGTGTCTTGCACGTTGTACAGGTGTTGGACGAGGCCTATCAAAACTATATGATGGCGTTGGTGCGAAAGAAGAAGTTAGCCAACGCCACGGCCAGGCGAAGATAGGCTTAAGGTTGCCTCGATCCAATCGAGACAAACGCCGTCCAGCCAGAAGCGAGGCCGCCTGCGCGAAAGAAATCCGAGGTGACCGCCGTGTTGAGGGGTAAGTAGCGTAAGTGCGCGGTTCTGCTTGAAAGCTTCGTGCGCATAGATTGCAAAGGGAACCAACGGATCGTCTTGTGCTGTGACAACGAAGGTGGGCGCGCGGACGCCGTGTAGAAAGTTATCAGCAGACTGCGTCGCATAGTAATTGGCGGCGGTGCCGAATCCAAAAAGCGGCGCGGTGAACCGATCGTCGAAACTCCAAATCGAATCCACGTCGTCGAGGCCTTCGGTGGAGTAGAGCTGCGGAGAAAGAGCGCTCTTGCAGCGGACCCGTTCGCGCAGCCTGCTCAAGAACCGGCGCGCATAAAGGACGTTGCCTGGTTTATCAATGACGCGCACACACGCGGCGAGATTTATTGGCGCGGAGATGGCACACACTCCGGAAAGCAAATCAACCGCGCCCAATTCCCCTGCCAGTTTCAACGCGACATTCGCGCCCAGCGAGAAGCCGACGAGAAAAATAGGGCCGAGGTTGCGGGCGGCCAAACGTTCGCAGACGAATCGCGGGTCGCCAGTGAGTCCCGAGTGATACATCGTTTCGGAGAGCGGCTCCGTGCCGCCGCAAGTGCGCATGTTGAGACGGTGTACGCCGAAGCCTCGGTCTAAAGCTTGTTGGGCAAAACTGACAATGTAGCCGGCTTCGGCTGACCCTTCCAGGCCGTGCAGAAAGAGAATTTGTCCGCGCGCCGTTGTGGGCGGCTGATGTTCGTAGGCGACCACGGTAGTGCGCGGATCGATCACGTAGTCGACGCGCGTGGCTGGGAAACGCAGTAGATCAATTTCCCGGCGCCAAAAGTTTCCCGCGATGGTAAGCAGGTGAGGATGGCGGAACAGAGGTTGGAAAGCTTGGGGCAACTTCCGATTCTAGCGGGATACGAAAAAAAGCGGGCCGAGTTTTCTATTAAAACCTCGGCCCCGCGATAGTAGGAGGATTGAAGGACTATTGAACGCGTTCGCTCTTACGGCTGAGATCTTCAGAGAGGATAATGGCTTCGGCCAATTCACGCATCGGACGCCGGAGCCGGCGGCTTTCATTGCGCAGCCTGAGATAAGCTTCTTCTTCGGTCAGCGTATGACGCTGCTGCAAAATTCCTTTGGCGCGTTCCACCAGCTTGCGGGTTTCCAACTGACGCCGCATTTCCGCAGTCTCTTCGATGAGCCTGGCGTTTTCTTCAGCCAGATAGCTCTTCATGATGGCGCCGCCCATCTGTTCGCCGACGAAGGTGAGCAAAGATATTTCGTCCGCGGTATGCGCGTGCGAGTCGCGGTGGTGAACGTTGATAACGCCGATGACTTCTCCGCCGCTCAGCAGGGGCACAGAGAGGAACGCCTCATAAGTATCCTCCACTAGCGCCTGGAAGCGTTTGAACCGGCTGTCGGCCGCGGCGTTGGAAGCCAACGCTACTACTGAGTGATGCTCAACGACCCACCCGGTAACGCCCTCGCCCACTTTCAATCGGATATTGCCAAGATCGGTTTGATGCGGAACCTGTGAGGCGCGCAATACAATCTCATTGGTTTCGCGCTCGATGAGGTAAACCAAGCACGCATCGCAATTGGTGACCTGAACGGTCAAGCCAACGATTTCGCCGAGCATCTCATCCAGCGAAAGCTCGGAACTCACAATATTGCTAACCCTATGAAGAAGACCAACCAGGGTCGGGGGTGGTTCCATATGACTCAGTGTCGCCATATCTGAGGGTAGAACGCATTTCCCCTCATAGCCAATCAAAATAATTGATACGGCTTATGCTTTCGCAAGACGGTCATCCGGAAGCACTTAAAGATGTTTCAATTCGGCAGCACTGAACCTTAACGCACAACCACCTGCCTAAAGGCGAACCATCTGTTCCTGCTGTTCGCCCGTAACCTGGGCGAAACCTTCCCCAACGTAAACATTAACCTCTGAGCGAATCCCAAATTCGGGTAAATAGATGCCTGGTTCTATTGAAAAACAACTATGGGGGATGATCCGCCGTTCGTCGTGGGATTCGAGGTTGTCCATATTAGCGCCAGTACCATGAACTTCGGTACCGATACTGTGTCCCGTTCGGTGGAAGAAATATTGGCCCAGGCCATTTTGATCGATGTAACCACGAACCACATCGTCTACTTCGAAGCCGGCGATGGGAGTGCGCTGAGCGACTTGGTCGATTACAAACTGCGATCCTCGCTTGCGCGCATCGCGAGCCACTTCAAAAACTCTCTGCACGGCGTCAGGGATCACGTCGCCGCAGAAGCCAGTCCAAGTGATGTCGTAGTAGACGGCATCGGGTTCTGTCAGCTTCGCCCAGAGGTCGATAAGGAGCACATCGCCGGGCTGCACGTGCGCCGTGCGGTCGCAAGAAGGCTCATAGTGAGGATCGGACGCATTGGCGTTCACGGCGACAATCGGACCGTGATCGGTATAAAGGCCGTAGTGAGAAAACTTGCGGCGGATGAATTGCTGCACGTCGTACTCAGTGAGGGTCTGATGGGAACGGAGCTTCTCTCCGACAAAATCGAACGCTTCGCGCAAAGCCTTGTCCACCAACTTGCCAGCTTCCAGATGAAGCTGAAACTGCTTTTGACTCCAGCGGGCTTCGAACTCCTGCACGAAATCGGCGGAAGTGACGATTTCAACACCTGTAGAGCGGACCAATTCGATTGTGCCGGCGTCAATGAGGGAAACGTACGGGATGGCGCAGTTCGGCGAATATTGCATAGCTATTCGCTTTGCGCCATTGAGAAGCAAGTGAAGCTTCGTTTGTTGATCGGCCCAACTCGAATAGACATCTTTGTTTCCAGGAACGGAATCGAGCGTGCCGCTTTCGATGCGGTGAACTAGTTTGCGAGGTTCGCCATCGGCAGGCACAAAATAATACCAGCGGCGGGAAGGCTGCGAATCCTCAGGCAAGCCAAGAATTCGATAAGCAAGCGGATCTCGCCGATGGTGGTCAAAAAAGAGCCAGCCATCGAGGTTGGCTGCACGGAGGGAGGCTTGGATTGAAGCGGTTTGCATCTGATTGGATTTTACGAGGTTTCGAGTGCCGCGAGTTGCTGTGACGATGGCGGGGGAGTAAGCAAACTGACCACGATCAGGCTGGCGACAGAGGCAGCAAGGGCAGGATAAACCGCGTCGACATTTCCGATGACGGCCTGGATTTCGGGCGAACCGTACTTCTGGAAGAGTTGCCACCCGACCGTGACGACCGTTCCCAAAACAATGGATGAGACCGCGCCGGCCGTGTTGCTGCGACGCCAAAAGAAGACAGCCATTACCGAAGGCGTGACAGCCGCGCCATAAACGGTGTAAGCGTAGAGCGACGCCTTCAACACCGACTGGAATTGAGCCGCTTGTAACACGGCAAACAGTCCCAGGAAAACAACGATTAACCGTGAAACGACCATGATGCGCACGGGAGAGGCGTTTTTGTTAATGAATCGCTGATAGACATCGTGAATCAAGTTGGTGGAGGGTGAGAACAAAAAGTTATTGGCTGTGGAGATGACCTTTGCGAAAACTCCGCCCAGGAGAATGGCGCCGAGCAGCGAGGGCAGGGCTTGTTTGGCGGTAAGCGCGAGGATTTCCCGCGGATGTTCAGTATGCAACTTGGAACTGGACACAACGGCAAGAACGATGAGAAGAGTTTCGAGTGTTACTGTGCCGACGATCCAGCCAATGACGGACTTACGCGCATCGCTCTCCGATTTGGCGGAAAAGAATTTTTGATACATGCCCTGGTTTCCGATCAGCAAAAGCGTGGTGGGGAGCATCAGACCGAGTGCTCCATGCCAGTCATAGTCTCCGAGAATTTGAAAGTGAGTGGCTGGGAGGCTTGCTCTGACAACACTCCAACCACCGACCCTATGAAGCAAGACCGGGACGGCGACAATGACGGTGCAGGTAACAACTGAACCAATCACCAAATCAAGATAAGCGATGGATGCCATGCCAGCCATGGCGGTAAAGAAAATCACGAACGCGGCCATGATCCACAAGCCGGTGTCTCTGGAGACACTGGGAAAAATCAAGTGAAGGATATCGCCGCCGCCGATGAATTGATAGCTGGTGATGATGACGTAGGAAATAACGATGGCAATGGTAGCAAGCACGCGTGTGGTTGAGTCATAGCGCGCTTCCAATAGGTCGGGTACGGTAAATTGCGCAAAATGGCGAGCACGTCCGGCGATGGCGGCAATCAGCAGCAGGCCAAGCCACCCTCCGGCGGGTTGCCAGAGTGCCGCGAACCCATGATTGTAAGCATTTTCCGACCCGCCCAGCAGGCTGCCCGCACCAATCCAGGAAGAAAGCAGAGTGAAGACCAGCACCGGCCAACTCAGTTTGCGTCCGGCAACCATGAAATCGGTTTGCGTCTTCACTTGAGTGAACTTGTAGACGGTGATGCTCACCAAAAGAACAACGACAAAAGACAGCGTGATGACGTAGATCATGAATGGACCATAGTATCGAGGTCCGCTGTTAACCTTGGCGTGAGCTACTAGTTGAATTCACAAACGGAGGTGGTGGATAACCGATCAAGCAGTATTGATCCAACGCAAAGAGAACCAGAGTTTCGAGCCCCTCCGATTGTGCAATGTCCGCTTCTTTGAGCCAGGCACTCCACGCGTCGCTGATTCCAATCAGATGAGCGCGCTGAGAATTAGGGAAGCCTTTGGCTGCGCTGGTATTCATCGACATGGTGCAGTTTACCAAGTCATAGCTGCCAGTAAAGCCGAAACTTTCTGTCTTGAGACAAGTGAGATTCGCAGGGGTCCAATCGGTGGATGGATAGTTGACCAGGCGAGTAATAGCGTAGTTGTTTGTATCAGTTGGATAGAGCACCTCGAACCGGCAGCCTGGATAAGCTGTCTGGAGAGCAGAACGAATGGAGGAAGTGTAGGCGCCGATCAGAGTAGGCAGGAACGCCACTTCGTTTGGATAGTCAGCGGGATTGGCAGTGTTAGTGAGAATGTCCTGCATCGGTACGCCATACTGGGTCGTGAACTGCTGCTGAGTGTAGGCGTCGTAAAAAGGCATGCTGACGTTTGTCGAGGCAAAGTACCACCACTGCACTTCGCCCGATTGTAAGTACGGAACGAGGCCGGCGCTGTTCTGGATCCCGGCCAAATCAAGGTAGACTTGCTGCCAATAGGCTAGAGACGTAGGCGAAAAATTGGTTTGAATCGATGGAGTGTTGAGAACCACGGGTGTGTCATCAAAGTATCGCTGAGCTATGCCGACTGACAGTGAAGGGTCGGCATTCAACAGCTCAGTGCTGAACGAAGCCACGGCATCCATACCATAGCTCTTGATCGCTGCGAAGTAGGCGGCATGCCAGTCGCGAGCTGCGCGATTAAGCTGTGGGAGCGTAAGGTCAGTTCGCCAGAAGCCGGCGGCATTCATGAGAGTGTCGTTCAGTCCGCCGTTGTCGGACACTAAAGCATAAGGCGTGCCGTCAATACCGCCACTGAGAGTGCCTGATGCTGGAGTGGCGGTAAAGTCTGGGCTGCTGGAAAGCAATTCAAATGCGACTCCGTTGCCCAACGTTCCCATGTATCGAGCAGTTAGGGTTAGATTGTTGCCACTGGCAGAGGCCCAAACAAGATTGGTTCCAACATTAATTAGTGCGGCAAAGGCCAGGGCAACAGTGGCGCTATCGTCGTCAGGCAAAACCAAGTGGCTGATCACAGTACTCCCCGTAGGGAGCGAGGCTTGGTTAGCTGCCAAAGCAAATTGAACGCTCGGGCTACTGTTTGTCTGCGACAACTGCAATTCGACTGTCAAGGTCGCGTATTGCGTGCCGGTTCGAACTATTTCATAGAACCAAAGCGCGCCCACATAGTGGTTCACTCGACCGGTGAACCCTAGCTTGTTGATCAGCCACGCTGTTCGTTCGGCGGGCAGGGATTGTGAGTGATAGGTATCCCAGTCAGTGGCAAGAGCTAACTCGGTGTTCGGGGTGAAGTCGGGCAGATTGTTACTTGGATAGGCTATCTCAAGAAAATCAAAGTAGAGGGTCTGATTTTGGCCGGCGTGAGTGACAGTCACCGAATGAGAGCCTGCGGCGATGCTGCCAAGTGGATAACGAACCCAAACGTCCTCCCCCGGCAGGGTGAGCAGTGCGGGTTGAAGTGAACTCCCATCGATAGTGATATTAACGATTGGAGCTCCGGCAGTGCGGCGGACTCCCAGAAAGAGCTGATGCGGAGTGGTTTCTGTATAGGTGATCGTGCAGCTATCACCCGTTTCGCTCGTGTAGTGCGCTTTACTCCCGGAGTAGTTTCCAGTCTGTAATTGCCAAGAGCCAGCAAATGTTACTCCAGCATCGGTGTCTTCAATCCGCCTGCTTCCAGGGCCTGCGACACTGTAAAGTTGATTTGCGCCGGTGACCGACCAATTCGATACGGTTACCTGAAACTCGGTCTGCACAAATTCGCCGGCCTGTAAGTCCGCTGACCAGGTCCAGCGTAATTTTCTGACGTTGGTTGTAGGCACAAGTTCAAAATTAGCCGCACTCGGGTCAGTTCTTCCTTGAAGATTTCCAAAATCCAGGGTCACCTGATAAGTGCCGGGAAAGGCGCCGCCGGAGAAGACTGCGGCCGGTTCTTGCCACACCGGAACGTTGTTTTGTGAAAATCCGTACATGCTGATGCGATTACCGTTGGCTCCATCGAGGCTGCCATTTCCCGAAGATCCCGCACAGGTAACGGACACTGAAGCGCCGTTGGATGTTGCAGTGAAATTTGTACTGAAACTTTGGATGTTGGCGGCAATCCCCGCAGCGATGTCGGAAAGCTGATCGGTACTCAGAGGTTCGTAGTAATAATGCTCTTCCAAAAATGCCAGCCCAACCCGTTGGCCTACGCCAGGCGAAGCAATCAAAGTCATGACGGCCGAGGCGGACTGGACCGAGCCGGAGACAGCAACCGCATAATTGTGGTTTGGATCAACGAGGTTTACATAGTAGACCGTGTCGCTTCCGTCGGTTCCCGTCACCCATAACCGAAGCTGGTTCCAAGCGACAACCGGAAAAAGGTTTGATTGAAAGGGGATACACCCGGAGCGCTGTTCCTCATATGTAAGTGTCAGTCCACTCAGATCGCCGTCCGGCAGATTACGCAATGATGGGTGCTCAAAAACGTTATCTCTATTCCACTCAACCACGGCCCAATCAAACTGCTGGCGCCATTTACCGGACAGTACGAAACCGGCACTGCCGGAAGAACTTAAAGCCGCGATAGCGGACGGTGTAAGAAAGTACGCCTGCAAGTCCCTATTTGGCGTTAGTTTTGTTATTTGTTCAGACATAGTGTTAGAGCCGAATAGTAACGGTAAGATCTTTGCCGGGGCCGGGTCCGTTCGTAGAGGCTGCACTTGTTGATATGTTCAAGGCGATGTCAATTGTCAAAAGGGACCCCACAAGAAGCGGAGGCAACTCCGCTCCTTCGACAATCGCGCTTGAAGTTGTTCCTGAAGGGATGGTGAGCGCGTTCCCGTAAGCCACGGCGTTCTGAAAAACCTGGACTATAATGTCGTAGCCATCCGCCGCTTGGTTTACAGTTGCCCGGATGTCGCGGATCGCATGACTTGCCTCGACAACCAAAGGAGGCGCGGCATTCTGTTGAGTCGCAAGATAGCCGTTTACTTGCAGTGAAAATTGTCCGCCCGAAAGAGTACGCAAGCTTTGGTCGGGAGTTAAATTGGCATACGTTTCTTGGGTCGCCTCACTGGGTCCAAACGAATTCGTCACTAGAAATTCGGCGGCCACAATTCGTACGTCCGGGAGCGAAAAGGTATGCATATAATTGGCGGATGCTTGGTTCTCGAAGAAGTTCGGCGCAAACGGCACAATGATCACGGTGCTGTCTAAGATCAGGACGGAAGCATTGACTGCGTGCGCGGCGGCCGTAGACCCGAGTGCACCTCGTGTAAAGCTATAAGAACCGTCTGAATTTAGACTCAAAACGGTTACCAGTTCGGAGTCAATTTGCATAGCCTGCCCGAAGGAAAGCGAGACGGTCTCATTGAGAAGGATAGTTGCCGCCACTGCGTCTACACCGTCGGCAAGAACATAGGGACTCGGAGTGTTCAGCTCGTTCCATTGGAAGAGCTGAAGGGTGCCGCTGGTCACTGAAGATATATTCACAATGTCCGGGAATCCAATGGCAAACAAGGTCAAATTACCTCCACCGGGCGCAGCCAAAGAAAAGTCGGGGGAATGTGCCACTCCGTAATCCGGCTTGCCACCGCCAAGCTCGCAGCGGGTGATGGGACAAAGATCTACGCTCGCTTCCTGATTTGCAACGTTGGCGCTACGACCCGAGATCTCGATCACCTCTCCTTGCGAAAATGGAATCTCAAATTGCGCGGGGCTGGTGTTGGCCACTGCCGCGAATATCCAAGACGACTCAACAATCACAAATATGCTGGTGGAATCCGGAATAGTTGACCAGGCAGGCGTGACCGTCAACGTTGTCTGGCTGTTCGAAGCGATGGATCTCTCCTGGCCTTCACCGGTCCCTCCACTGATGCGCACTGTGAAGCTGCTGTACGCACCCACTGTTGCGCCCATGTCCGCACATGTGATGGTTGTTGCCGAAGATGCGGTTGTCTCAAAAGGCCCTCCGTATTCATAGCGGTAATAAAAATTGGCGTGATCGAAGCTCGCGTCCGGAGGGCCAAGAGGCATGATTGGGAAACCGGTATCAGTGAAAGAGGCGCTAATAGCGGCGTTCGAGGCAATTCGATAAAGCACTTGTGGATTGAAGCCCCGATAAACATTAAAAGTGGCGGCGTTTGAAGGGAAGCTAAGTTGGGTGATGGTAACGGTGTAAGTGATTGGACCAGCGGGCAGCGTCACAGAGGCGGTAAACGATAGTGGACCTTCGTTGTCTCCCGAATCAACTGCACTTACAGCATAATAGTAATTAGTGCCGCCCTCCAACGTGCCGCCCGCACCTGAGTAAGTTGGCGAAAGGCTTAGCAAAGGGATATTCAAGGAGGCCAAGGACGGCGCGGCTGGAACACAAAAGCCGACTGAGAGGGTATCCGTGGTGGCGCCATCAGTCTGCGCCTGGATTTGCTCGCTGATCTCAAAATCAAAGCCATCGGTTTGGCCGTCGGCGTCTGTCAGAGGAACTAGTCCGATGAGAGGCCTGGGAACTTGCATTTGACTTGCAGGTTGGCGGCCGGCAGCGAGAAGCGTGGCTATGCTATCGCTATACCAATCATCGTCGTGGATTTGGGCTTGAATCGAGACAAACTGGAAGTTCATGGCCGGCGACATCTTAACCACCCGAAAAGGGGTTCGTTCAAACCCTTCCTTTTGATAGGTCACTGCAATGATGTCTCCCGGCCTGACTTTCAGCGCACGGAAGCTTGTGACGAAGTTAATATAGAGATTGCCGTCGGTGGCTTTGTCGAGTTGGCGAAGGAGCACGCGGGTTGCTTGGCTATAGTTAGTGATTCCCATAGCCGTGGATTGGCTGCTGATCTCATAGCCAATTAAGGCTACGTCTTCGGAATTGACAGTGGAGAGACTATCCTGCTGATATTCGTTGAATTCGTCTTGAAATTCCACACTTAGGCAGTTCGATGTCTCGGCAACGGTGTTAGACGAGAGCACGACGGTTGATTTGCCCTTTGGATCTCTGGCGATCCCGGAGAATGGGCCCGACGCGTCGCTAAATTCGTACACCGGCCATCCACCGCTCAAGATCTCGACGCTGTTGCTTCCGTCTGGGAGAGCATTCTGCTGCACGGCAAGCGTAGTTTCCGGCAACAGTTCAAGCAAGCCAGAAACTCCGTAGCGGATCATGAGACTGGAAGCAACTCGAATGCCTCGCACTATCACTGCTGCGCTCTGGCGTTTTGTCAGCACTAGATTGCAGCTATAACGAGGCGCCAGGAACTGATTGCCATTCAAATCGGTTACGTTGATCAATGTGTCACAAAACGCGGCAGCCGTGGCGAAGGTCGGGAGGTTCAGATCTGACAGATTCCAGCCACAGCGCCGTAGGATATCGAGGATCACCCATGCCGGATTGTTCGAGAATAGAGTCGCCTGCAAACTTCCGTCGGAGCCGAAGGTGTCCACCTGCATCCCTTGCATTAGCACTTGCACATTCGGCGACGATTGACCGGTGCTGATTCTGTTGGGCACTACAATCGAAAGTGACGCGATACTTCCGTGGGGGTCGCCAAGAGGGTTTCCAGAGGAATCTACAAAGTCCATGTTGAAAGCTCCCTGACGGCTTCCTATGGAGACTACGGAATACCAACCAGTGGTTGACATATCTTGACCCGGAGTGGCCAGAGGGATCTCAATATCGCTAACCACAATCTTAAGAACGCTGCTGATTGGACCCAACCCAAGAAGCGTCTCCATGTGAGTCAGGTTTCCGTCGTTTCTAGCGAAGACCACGGGCGACTTGATCCAGCCCGTCCCATAGACAATGGGAACAGCGTCGTTGTATTTGGCTGTGTTGTCTACGAGGGCCGAAAGTTGAGAGGTCTTATCACCGTAGCCCCGCACTTGAATAGCGGCAGGAACGAATTCCAACCCGCCAAAGCGAGCCGTGGTGTTACCGTTGCCATCGGCGCTAAACATTCCTCTTTGTACGCATTGGCCGCGAGAATAGTCACATGAAGTGAACGCTTGCCCGCCAGTGAGGTTACCCGTTCCTCCCGAAATATCCGCCGAGTATCCGCAGCGATAGTAACGGGAGAATCTCCCGAAGGCTCCTCCGTTCGTAGCCTCTTGGCGTTGCGCCGGGTTTGAGGGGAAGTTCCACGGACAGGAGCGTTGGACGCGCACATCTGGAACCGGAATACGTTGCAGACTCAGCTTGTTGGCAAAGCTGACTGTCAGAAAGTCTTCGCCTATTTGATCTGGATCGCCCGCAATTCCTTGAAACAGCACAGTGCTTTCCGACGTTATGGTAAGACTGGGCAGATCGGCAAAGGCAAAATACGCGGTCAATTGCGACCCCTTAAAGCCGATGGCCGCATTCAATTGCGACAACTCCGAATCGGCATTTGCCAAGGTGAGTGACAACTTCGTCAGACCATCCATGGCATCGTCCGCGCAGAGTTGCAAATCAAACAGATTGTGCTTCAGCACTCTTGCAGAGTAGGTGTTCCCCGCAAATGGAATAGTGTATGCGCTCCAATACTGGACATCCCCCGACGGAAGCACACACTGAAAGAACAACAGCGGCGTGTCGGCTTCAGCTAATTGCTTGATCTGGTTTATGGTTGACATGCGTTAGTTCCAGACGCTCGTTTCGATAGTGAAAGAAGTTGAGAACAGACTTGGGCCTTCGGCCGTGAAGACAAGCTCCGATACGGCCCAGTGCGCGTTTGAATACAGCCCGGCCACTGCATAGGTGGGGCGGAAACGCGACGATGCAAACTGTGGTTCAAGCTGCGGCCCAAACAGCGAGACGCTCTGTCCCGCCGCCAGACCGATAGAAACTGATATTCCAGTGCCTGTGTCGTTCAGCACACCGCTACACGCGATTCGCGACCAATTCTGCCCGACTTGACATAAATTTGTTTGCTGGGCATTGGCGCTGCTCATCATCAGAGAGCACGTTCCGCTGTTTGCAGCAGCGGCGTAGACGGAGAAACAATATTGAAAGTTGACGGGAGCGGCCAGGGTTTGGACAATCTGCTGTGCGCCAGCGGCGTCATTGGTAACAGTGAATGCGCCGGTACCGCCATTTGGGTCAGTTAATCCAGCTTCGACCGTCACACCGACGGGAGTTGCCCACGAAGATTGCGTTAAATCCGCGCTGTATGTAAGAAGGTTATCGGTTGGATCGAGAAACGTGAAACCGCGCAACGGTCCACCACAGGCTTCGAAATGAGACTGAAGCGCATTCATATCGGCAGGTGGAAGATTCACGTAAGATAAGGTCCAGGCGAGTTGGCCGGCGCCTGGGTCCGCAGCCACAATCATGCTGCCGTCAGGCAATATATTCTTGATTGTCCGGATCGTAGTTACTTTTCGAATCGGATATTGAGCGAGTGCTCCACTGCTCAACTGTGGGAAAACGAGATTAGCCATTGGTTTCAACCACCCACATTGAAGTGGCCGCAATATCGACATCCTGGTAGTCACTGATCAACTCGGGCGCGCCAATTCGGCAGTTCGGCACGCTAGCGCCACTGATTGGATCCGGGAAGGTGAAGGTTGAATATTCACCTCCCATAGCGTTGAAAAATGCTTCAATCGACGCAATTTCAGATTCGTTTAGTAAGTGAAGATCGATTAACCAGCGCCGGAATACCCTGCCGGACACCAGAAAGCGTTGATCGGTACCGTCCACAAAACGAATTACTTGCGCGGGCCAGACGAACCCGATGGGCGATCCGTATTGGGTAATTGCACCTGAACTTAATGTTGGGAAATCCATTTTTGCTCATAGCTCCGCGATAACGTCATTTAACGAACTCGAATTCAGCAATGCCTGCTTAACGGACTGGACGATTTGTCCGCTTTGATTTTCAAATGGCGTTGCCGCCGAAGGTCCGCCGTAAAATCCGGGCGTCGCCACAGAACTGCCGGTCGATATGGTTTCCTGCTGGGAGGTTGGGAGTTGATAAGCTACCAGGGCGGGAGGCGCCGTCTTTCCACCTCCGAAAAGGCTTGTGAGTCCGGAGATCAGTGATCCAAGACCTCCGCCAAACCCGACGGCGCTGCTGAGCGTACCGGCCAACCCGCCGCCAGACGTGGCTGCCGAAAGCAGATTGGAGAACGTGCTGCTCGTTTGGGGATTTCTAGTGGCCGCCCGCGAAGCTCTCCCAAAATTTATCGCTTGGGCCGTTCCGTTGTTGAATCCGCCCATTTTGGAAACGCCGAAATTGCCGGTCTGCGCGCTTTTGACGGTGCTCGTCGACACGGACTGGAGGCTAGGCAGCCCGGGTAACTTATAATTACTTTTCTTCATTCTTGTTCTCCTTTTCACTCTCTTCTTGAAGGACTAAAATGGCGTCCGCACTTTTTGCGTCCACCGACCATAAATCTCCACCGCCACGTTTCCAATAAATAAACTGCTCCATAAGACGAAGGCTTTGCGCTGTGATAATAGACTTAGGACATTGAAACGCTACGGTTTGTCTGCGCGCAAAAACCGGTCGCGCCGGCCCTTCTTCTTTTTCTTCCAGCCACGCGCATCTGCGGGCTCTCGCCAAACCGCTAGCTAAGCATTGATCGCATTTCCACGCGGCTTGGTCCGAAAACTGAAAATGGAATGCGATTAGGAGTTTTTTCGTTCGTCATCCGTCAAGGCGCCTTCCGCCTGAATCGTGTGCACGATTTCTTCAGTCAAATCTTCGGGTCCATCAGCGACGAGTAACTCAGCGGTCGCCGGTTGGCCATTAATCGAGAGCCCCTCGATGGTCTCAAGGCCCCATTCGATATACACCTTCGCCACCAACAGGTCGGACAGCGCCGCTTCCAACTGACTGGAGGCGTCCCCGCATGTCAAAAACTCGTGCTTCATCGTAAGTTCCCTAACTCGATGGTTGAGCTCGATTCGCTGTTGCAGCGACACGCGCCTAATCGCGAATCGTACGCCGGCTATCGTTTGACTGGAATACCATGAAACGCTCGAATAATCTTTCTCTCTATGCAAAAGCGATGTAAGCTTCATCGTTCGACACCCCCTGTGCCAAATTGTTCTTAAACTCCCACAACAAATAAGGTTCCGAATCGTTAAAGAGCGGCAATTCCGGGACAACGTTCGGCAAATAAATCGCCATCATCTGGCCTTGCTGCTGTCCAAGCTGCAAAAAAGCTGAGACGGGAGTCCTGGACTTGGCTGCCGCATAAAGGCTTCGCGTCTCTACGTCGGCCTGTGCGAAAAGCGTGAAGGTCGACACTACTTCACGTGGGCCAGGGACGATTGCCATCGGATACGACGATCCGAATTCCTGATTTCTGACAAGAAGGTTATTGTTTATTTCGATCGCCGCTTCAGTCAACGTAAACACTTGACTCAAAGGAGAACCAAGCCAGACTTGGCCAAGTTGCCCGGCAACGATTGAATAGTCGAAAGCGGATACAGCAGGCTCCGGAGGAAACGATTCAATACCAGACACACCGAATACCGCACTGCATGAATCTAAAACGTCGGCCGCCGGACCGCTAAAAATGAGTTCGTGAGTGTCCCCCTTTACGTCAATCTGGAACTTATCTACGCCGGCGCCCATAATTAGCCGGCTGACGGCATTCGCGGGGTCCCAATAGTCATAGAGTGAAAGACTTGGTAATTGTGTTGCAAGTCCATAACTAATCGTTGGTGCGAGGACAGCTCCTACGCCAGGTGGCGCCAAGAACGGCGCATTGATACTTAAGGTTGAAGAATCTTGTACAGCCGTCACGAAGCGAAGCTCCGCACCATTGGAAATAACAGAGCCGATGTTCAAGTCATGAGGCGCCTGCGTCTGAATCTGGACCCCATTGACGGTGGCGACAGCAAGCCCCTGCACGAGATCGGGAGCCGCCCCCATTGCCGCCTGGACTAGTGGGCCATAGCTCGGCTGGGTGCTATCATCCCAAGATGTTAAATGTGCACTTACCGCGAAGCTGCTTCGTCGTGTCGCAGTGGCCGAGCTACCCAGATAGGTGCGCGCACCAGTCTTGTCTCTTCTCTTGGTGACTTCAAGGTTTTGATGACACTCTAAGCTGTAGGCAGCGAATCGGTTGGAAGCCGTGACGGGCTCGGGTATGCCGTACGCGCTCTCGAGGGCCAAGTAGAATCTATTAGCGTCTGACCAAATATAGTTAGCCATAAGTATTCCTAGTTAAGAGTCACGTCCAGATTGCATGTGACACGTGCCAATTGAACAAAGCCTAGTCCCCCTAGTTTTGGGGTCTGCATCTGTACTCCATAAACTCCCGAATAGCGGAAGCCATCTCCCCAGTCACCCATGTTGGCTTGTAAAATACCCGCAATCCCCTGAACAAAGAAGTGCAGCGCCAATTCGGCCGGTTGTTGCAGACTGTCACTAGACCAAACATCTGCAACCACCGAAATAGCGCCGGAAAAGCTCCGGAATTTTTCCCGCTGGTTGTTCGCAACCTGGCTCGTATAGATACATACGCGAGGATAGGTAAGCTGCAGGTTAAGGTCGCCCATGTCTGGACTGATAAATGAGCCGATAATCTGGCTCGTGTTCAAAGCCGGAACGGTTACTCCAGATATCGCTGTATTGGAACTAATCGCCTGTGACAAGGCGTTATTAGCCGTAAGCAGATTGAGCAGTTTATTCGTAGCTAGCAGCGTCAAAGGGAGCATGAATTAGCCTCTTCTGATTTGCCGGGAAATCGGTATGATGAAAACCGGCAACTGACCCTCTCCGCCTCGCGGCCCGTTTACAATACCGGAGGCGGGCAAAGTCCAGGTGGATCCGATACTAAGTGGGTTGCCGTTTTGTAGCGTGATACTGTCTGTGTTTGAGCCAACGTAAACGTTCCAGCCAAGCGCCGCCGGCGGTGCCTGCAACGCACCCTCGGCCATTTGCACCGTGATACTGCTTTGGTTGTTTGCAACTAATCCGTTCACCGGGCTGAGGGCACTTTCATTCCCGTCTAGATCCAGCCAGGAAACCTGCACATAGAGTGCCTCCGCGGGAGTAGAGCCTTGCTGCAGCGAGACCTCCGGCATATGCGGCTTCGGCAGCGGCTTGAACACAATTCCCAGACCAGCGTGCAGAGTCTGATCCGCGGCGTGTTTTACCTCCCGCTCATACTCTTTCCACTTCGCCTCAAAGCGGGTATTCAACTGAACGTTGTAGGCCTCGGCAAAAAATCCTGACAGCGCGTCAAAACACAGCCAGCGTTTTAATGGCGGAGTCACGACGACGGTCGACAATCCGATCGTTGGGCGGCTTAACCACTGCGGATCAGAGACGCCCGCGTCCTGCAGGAAGAGCATCAGGTTTTCGCCCACCGCACGCTTTGCCAAAGCAATTTTCTGAACCGCGTTTATTGAGTGTGACGACGCAACCTGCAGCAGCGAGGATTCGTATGGCAACAAATCCTGTAGAGTGATGATTTCAACGTCAGTGAACAGCGCCATGAGTCTCTACCTCGAACCCTTCGGCTCCGCTTTCTCCGGTTTGGCCAGGGCACTTCGCAGTTCGGAATCCGAAATGACGGCAATCTGAAGGCGGTGCGATAACTCGGCCTTCTCCGCCTGCTTTTTGCGCGCGGCCAGTTGTTCGAAGTAAGCCTTCTTTTGCTCCTCATTCGCCAAAACGGCGCGATTCTCGACAATCGCCCTGGCCGCCTCGCGACGTGACACCTCCACAGTCGCGCCTGGTTTTCCCCCGTCGGCCGTCTCCAGACTCGCGATTAAGGGATAGTGCTCCTCAATGGACGCCTCGGTATCCTTAATTTTTTTGAAATACTGTTTTAAGTCCACTTATTTCTCCTGCAAAAAACTAGGGAGCCGTCATACAACGGCTCCAATACTTACTGAGTTCAGTTGAATCTATTTGCCGCTACGCGTTGATCTGAACGGCGAAATTGTTGCGCAGCACGCCACAACCGTAGAGCACGTCCACTGTGAACTGCTGCGCCAGAGTGTTCGGCTGGTAACTCATCACGATACGGAGTCCAAAGTTGCCAACTTCAGCGTATTCGGCCACGGCCCCGGTACCAGGGAGCGGCTGAGGTAACCGGCGTACAACCAAACCGATAGCGTCCGTAGTAAATGCGAGGTTATGAATCGTCGGCGAGGTCGTTCCAGTACTCGGCACATATTGCGACCGGAAGATAAAGAAATCCTTCATCTTTCCGACATTGCCCTCGACCAATGCTTTCAGGCCCGCTTCACCCGAGGAGTAGTACTCACTGAAGCGAGGAATTTGGCGGATGGCGGAATAAGTGCTTGAATCCACCACCAGATACTTAGGCATGCTGGGCGGCACCTTTGCCGAGAAAAGAGCCGTTTCCGCGGAATCGATCACTGCTTCGGTAACAGGTGTTCCAGCCACACCCAATACCGGATTGGCCGTGAATTGGCTGTAGAGATTGAGCAAGCTTTGCTCGACACTAGCCGCGATCGCGATGACCGCCGGCTGCATGTAGGCGCGTAGCAGTTCTGGGAACGCTAAGGCCTTCGTGACATCCGGAATCTGGAATGTCGCTTCTGCGTGGGTATTCAGAACAATTTGCGCATTTCCCAGACTCGGGTTTTGCGGACTCACCGTCCCGCCTTCCGCAATGTTATTCGCCACCAAAACGGGTGGAATCGGTATATTAACCGTATCGCCGGTGTTTGCCAGCACGGGCTCGTAGTCTCGGTTAACAAGGTTACCCATAACCATGTTTCCCATCAGTGCTGGCAGCGCATCAGCCGCCACCAGCTTCACAATCGCATTCGCCAAATTGGCGGACGTAATAATAGCCATAATTCTCCTAGATTTTCTTCCGGCGCTTAGCGCCTAACTACTCACAACTTGGTAACTTGCTATAACTCGAAGCTAGTTGCATGGTGCGAATCGATCACCCGCCGCGCAACATTTGCGAGGCAAGCCTCGCAATTTCCTGGCGCACCCGGTCGTTCTCATCCTTGCTCATTCCCGGTTTGATCTTGTCCATCTCAACACCACCTGAAATTCCCTGTTGAACGTTCCTTGCAGGAGGTTGTGCGCCGCTCCCGCCGGGGATTCGCGCCGGCAAAAGCTCTGGATTTTCCTGCACAAAGCTTGTGAGATAGTCCTGGAGCGTCTTGCCTTCCGGACCCCGCGCTTGCAAGCGGCCATCCTCGGCGCGCACAATATCGTCTTTTACGGCGCGGAACGCCAATTCAACCTTGGCCACGCCAAGCCGTTGCAACTCACTGCGAATCTGCGAATTGCGATCTGCTTCATCGGCCATCGCGCGGGCCTTTCGGTTTTCCTCGGCCAGCTGATTCAGCCGCCCCTCCAGACTTTCGCGCCGCTTGCGTTCTTCATGTAATTCGGCCTTATAAGCGGGCTCCGCTTTTCTCTGCTCGGCCTGCACGAACTCCTGAATCGTTTGTCTTACTACATCCCGGATATCGGGCTGTGCATCGGCCGGCGTTTCCGTTATTCTTTGTTCTGACATCTAGTTCTTCTCCATCTGACTCTTGATTTGCGAGTCGATTTCCGTCACAATTTGATCCTTTGTCTCCTGTCTCACATCGCTTAAGTACTTCAAGGCAAGCCTCTCGAAAATCTGTTTCTTGAGGGTGGCGGACGGAATCCCCAGCGCAAGAAGATTTGTCGCTTGCTCCAGCTCACTCGCAAAATCGCTGATGTCTAATTCGTCAAGCCCGGTGATAGTCACCCGGATATCGTCCTGGCGGGCCGTCACAATGGCTTCCAGAACTTTTCGCATGACGCTTTTCACCCAGACTCCGTACGCGCGCAGCACCTCCTGCGTCAACTGAAAATCGAGCTGTTTACTCAGCGCCGATTGTGCCCGGCCACCCTCGTCTTCACCCGAAGCTTGCGACAGATAACAAACCCGGTATATCTCTTCTTTCAGCGTCTCCAAATGATCCGCCGCGATTTGGTGAACCTTTCCGTCGGGTTCTGCCCAGCCAAAGCGGTCTCCGGGTGCGAGTTGGATGTAATAACTTTCGCCAACAATCTGATTCCATTCGCGGTCGGAGTAGATAACCGGCATCGCAAAAAGCCCCATCGTAATCGCCCACCCGAGCGCGTTCGACTTGTTAAAGTGTTCTAATTGCAGTTGCGCGGCTTTGTTCATCAGCCAACAGGTATCGTTGGCTTCCAGTTCGAAAATTGGAACCCGGTTCTGATTCGCCAATGCATGCAAGCCTTCCGCTATCAGTTCGATCGCCCCGGGCTGCTCCCCGCCTTCTATCCGCTTATAGATTTTGTAGGAGGTGCGATCGTAATAGCGCCAGATCGTTTCTGTGATTCGCTGAGTCGAACTTACGTCTGGCTGTTTGTCCACCTTGATTCGAAGCACCGCCCACTCATAACAATCGCTATCATCCTTGCTCCAGTTAATAAGATCTTCGGCTTGGAAAGGAATCAGGAAGGCCCGCGACAAACCGCTCGCCTCCTCCTCCGCTCTATTCGACGGCGCGGTCGAGGCTCTCGGAAAATCAATCAAGATAACGCTCCGGCCCACCACCAGTGAATTTCTAAATGCATCTTGAAAGAAGGCAGAGAGCGTTGTTCCGCGGCGGTCGCAATTGTCTTGCAATTCCGACAAGAACTTCCTTCCTGACTCCAGTCCCCCTTCGTATTGCAGGCTCGGCTCCCGGTGGAACAATGTGGAGCTATACCAATCCACAATCGATCCTATGTAGTTTTCGTAGAAAGCTCTTCCTAACCGCTCCGAATAAACTTCGAGTGGCTCCTTTTGTCTCCGCATCAGGTAATTGATCGCTCGGTGCTTGAATTGCTGCCCCCCGACGTAGAGGTCTCGGTACATGGCCCATGTTGGCGCCAGCCTGCGATAATCCGGGTGTTCCGTGTCAATCTGTGTCATCGTTTCCTCACTTGCTCAGGGGTTGCTTTCTCCGTCCGCTTACTTTTACTTTTCTCGGACACAAGCCCCGGATCATTTTGCCCAGCGGGCCTGCTCGGCTTCTCCGAAGTCCTCATCCGCTCATCAAGTTCGCATTGCCGGCGTTCACGCCATACCAAAAAAAGTGCGCAAGCTATTGAAAACAAGACGAAAAATTTTTGTTTAACTTTCGTGACGGGTTGCGGCGGACGAAAAAGTGTCCACTACAGAAAGGGATAAAAAACGCGCTCAGCGTTGCTTTCACGCCACTACTTTCGATTCATGGCTCGGCATGCGCGAAGGGGCGGTTAATGATGCAAATCTTTGGCGCTCTTCGTGAACGGCGGCTCGTCATTTGTTCCTAAGCCTGCCTGATTAAAAAATTATCTATTCCCCGCCTAACCAAACAGCGAGTCCATCGTTCTATAATCAGACCGTCTATGGGAACCAACAAACCGAAGGCCGACCTTTTGCCCGGCACGCTGGACATGCTCGTTCTCAAGGTATTGATGCGGGGCCATTTGCATGGGTATGCGATCGCGCAACTGATTCAACAATTGTCCGACGATCTGCTGCGCGTCGAAGAAGGCTCTCTTTACCCGGCTCTCCAGCGGCTTGAGCTGAATGGCTGGATCGAGGGCGAGTGGGGCCTCTCGGCCAACAACCGGCGCGCTCGTTTCTATAAGCTGACGCCCGACGGCCGCAAACACCTCGCCGAAGAGTCGGCCCGTTATCGCCAGGTCACCGGCGCGGTGGCCCGGATTATGGGGTTCGCTTAAATGCCAGCAGGTTCAGGCTGGAAGCGTTTTCGACGCCGTTTACGGTATTGGCTTGATCGCAGTGAAAGGCAGCGCCTGTTGTGGGAAGAGATGGAGTTCCATATCGAGTCCATGACTCAGGAGTTGGCCGCGCAAGGCATGGCTGAGGGTGAAGCTCGTGCTGCGGCCCGCAGAAAGTTTGGAAATATGACACAAAAATCGGAAGAAGCGCGCACCACCTGGATCGCACAATGGATCAACGATGCGTGGCAGGATCTGAAGCATACAGTTCGCGGGATGCGGCGCGATGCTGGATTTACGGCGTTTGTGATTCTCATCGCCGGCCTTGGCATCGGCGCCAGCTCCACTGTCTTCAGTGTGGTCAATGCGCTGCTACTGCGCCCGCTGCCGTTTCGTGACCCGGGACAACTGGTCTGGATGTCTAATGGCGATGTTTACACGACCACACAAGTCGAACACTATTCAGATCTCCGTGCGTTGAACCGATCCTTCTCCGACCTGGCGGCGTTCGCCAATTACGGTGTGGGCGATAGACAGCTCACCGGAAGCGGCGAACCCGAGCGGCTCACCAGCGTTCCCGTGACTGGGAATTTTTTCCTATTGCTTGGTGTGCAACCCACCATTGGCAGATCATTCACCACTGAGGAGTGCCAGGGAAGGTATGCCGCTCCGTCGGCACTCCTTTTGAGCTATAACTTTTGGCGCGGCCGGTTTGCTTCAGACCCCGACATAGTGGGCCGGAAGCTGATGTTGAACAACCAGCCGGCAACGGTGGTGGGCGTGCTTCCTGCGTCCTTTGATTTCGGGAGCGTCTTTGCTCCGGGTACAGCAGTCGATATCTTTGTTCCGTGGCCGTTGAATGACAAGGCAAAACCCGCGGGAAATACGATGAGGATCGTCGGAAGACTGAAGCCCGGCGTGACGGTAGCGAGCGCGCAGGCCGAGTTGACGATGCTGGGGAAACAACTGGTGAGCCAGCACCCGGAACGGAATCCGGTCACCCCCTGGCTGTTACCACTGGCACAACGGGTGAGCGGAGGAGTAAGACCGGCCCTGTTAGTGCTGGCCTGCGCGGTGGGAGTCGTCATGTTGATTGTGTGCGCGAACCTTTCGAATCTGCAATTGGCGAGGTCAGGTGCGCGCCAAAAGGAGATGGCGATGCGGGCCGCGTTAGGAGCCGGACCTTCCCGGCTTCTGCGGCAGATGCTTACCGAAAGCGTGGCGCTCTCGTGTTGCGGCGCGGTATTCGGACTGATCCTCGCGGTAGCCGGCACGCGTGCACTGGCGCATCTCAAAGCGTTCAACCTTCCTTTGCTGGCAAGTGTTCGGATCGACGGAAGCGCGCTTCTGTTCACCTTGCTGGCGGCGGTCGCTTCGGGCGCGCTCTTTGGCCTGCTGCCCGCTCTACGGGTCACGGCACTCTCCCTTCGCGAGGGCATGCAAGATGCCAGCCGCGGATCGAGCGCGGGTAAGCGGCATGCTTGGGTCCGCGATGGACTGGTGGTTTCCGAACTCGCCTTCGCTTGTATCCTGCTCGTCGGCGCGGGGCTGCTGATTCAAAGTTTTCTCCGCGTCCTCGATGTGAATCTTGGCTTTCAACCGGAGCGAGCGGCCGCGCTCAGGATTGACCCCAGTTTTCGAATCTCAAGTTCCGCGCAGCAGAACTCCTTTATCGACGACGTGCTGCATCGGACCCGCTCCATCCCCGGCATTGTGGCGGCTGGGATTACCGACGTCCTGCCCCTGCGCGACGACCGGGAGTGGGCCGTTTCCGTTAGAGGACAGGTTTACTCGAAGGGCCATCAACCAGAGCCATTCATTCGCGTTGTGAGCGACGGATATTTCGAGGCGGCTGGAATTCCGTTGCGGGCAGGGAGAGTGTTCACCGAGAGAGATCGTGCATCGAGCGAGCCTGTGGTGGTGATCAATGAAACGATGGCCCGGGCACTCTCGCCAGGCCAGAACCCAATCGGTCAAACGATTACCACTTACGACGGGCGGTCGGTCCTGGGAATAGTCATCGGCGTAGTGGCCGACGTGCGTCACGAAGCTCTGGAAAAGGTGGGCGGGTCGGAAATGTATCTGCCGATGCGGCAAACGGGGGACTACGCGGCTATGCAGCTGGTGGTGCGAACTGCGCTTCCACAGGACGGTCTGGCGGCAGGCATTCGGACGGCTCTCCGTCCCATCGACCCCAATCTGCCGGTGCGTGAGTTTGTGACGTTCCAGGATCTGGTCGACAGAGCGGTTTCACCGCGGCGGTTCCTGGTGCTATTGCTCGCCGGATTCGCGGCTTTCGCCTTGATACTCGCTTCCCTGGGAATCTACGCCGTGATTTCGTTTTCGGTAAGTCAACGAGTGCAAGAAATTGGAATTCGCATGGCCTTGGGAGCGTCTCCCACTGACTTGCAACGCCGCATTGTGCTCCAAACGCTTGGATTGGCCGCTTTCGGTCTCGCCTTAGGAATGGCAGGGTCCCGAGTTTTGTCGAGCACGCTGGGCAGCCTGCTGTTTGGGATAACGACCAGCGACCCGGTGACGTTTGTCGAGGTGGGAACGCTTCTTATCGCGGTTGCGGCGATCGCTGGGTATGTTCCCGCGCGGAGAGCATCCAGGATCGACCCGATGGTTGCATTACGGTCGAATTAAGGAAAGCAAGTGAGCGCGTTCGGCAGGACGCTCGCGGCACTTATTTCAGGACGTTCACCGCGGCAGCGGCAATGCCGAAGCCGCTGAGAATTTGAGACCAATCGAGCAACGAGCGTACTTTAGAAATCTTGGTTACGTTGGAAGGAACCATGAGAGTGTCGCCCGGAAACATGCGGAGAGATTCGAAGTGCCCTTTGAACATGCCGTTCTGGGTAGACGCGCCGAAGACAGACCCGTCGGCGCGCAGAATGAACATATTGCTTTTGTCGGCGAAGCGAGTGGGGCCGCCAGCTTGGCGCAGATAGTCGCCTGCCGGAGCATTGCTATTGAAGAGGAACGTCGACGGATTAACTACCGTACCCATTACGCTGACAGTGGCGGGCTGGGACGGCACAACCAACCGGTCGCCGTTTTCAAGAGCAATGGGGGGAAGCGCGCCCGCGCCGGAGGCGGCGCGCCCAATATTGAGGACGATCCTGCCACTGGCCGGCACGCTGCGCATCCGTTCAACGACCTGACGCTGCTGCTCAAAGGAAGCGCGGGCGCTAGCCTCCTGGGTTGCGGAAACACTGCGCGCGGCGAGCGTGGCAGTACCTTGATCGAGATCGCGCTCTAACTGGTCCAGGTAAGCGTTGAGTTTCTTTTGTTGTTCAAGGCGGGTCGATTCACGGGTGAACTGTGCGCCAAAGAGATAGGCGTTATTAGTGAGGCCGCCGGCCCGCTCAACCACATCACGCAATGTGTCGCCCGGACGCGTCGTGTAAACGCCGGCGCTCTTCACTTCTCCTTCCAGGCGGACGAAGGTGGATCGCTCGGCAAGGGGGGCAACGAAATCGGCTTCGGAAAATATAGTGATGACATCGCCGGGCTCAAGCAGAATGTCGGCGGAGGCGTCGTGGTCAATGACAATTTTCCCCAGGTTGAATGGGATCAGACGGGTGGCAAGGGTAATGGGATCGGTGCGTTCGATAGCCGCGTAGGTCCAATTGATACGGGGCGCGGGCGGCTGTACGGAGTTACGCGATGCAAATCGGCGAATCTCTGCGACGCGGCCGGATGCCCACACGCCGCCGAGCGATAGATCCGATTTGTCGCTCGTTTCGACATCTTGCAGCTCTTGCGCTTTTAGAAGCATTTGCACTTTCTCTTCCGATTGCCCCTCATTAGCCAGGCGATTGTGTTCCTTCCAGTAATCGCGGGTGAGCAGTGCCTGGCGCTCCGGGATCACATCACTGACTTTCATGCCTTCACTCCAGGGAAGACGAACGGGATCGGCCAAATTGCCGCGAACGCTAACGGATTTTTCAAAACGCGGAACAACGGGCAGCAAGCGAACAATATCGCCGTTGCGCAAGGCCGTCTTCAGGCCTTGCTCGTTCAACAGAATATGAGCAGATTCGAGGATGGGTCGATTTTGTGCCAAACGTTCGAGAACGGCTTCGCTCGAGGAGGCAATGGGAGACAGTCCGCCGGCGTATTCGAACAGGGAGCAGAGCTCGGTGCCGGCGGGCAATTCGTAGATGGCGGGATACGTCACACTACCGGCGAGCGCGACTTGCGGGCCGTGCGCTGGAATGAAAATTACGTCGCCGGATTCAAGGGTAATGTCTTTGGATTTGTCACCGCGCAGCAATAGGTCATAGAGATCGAAGGTAGTGATTAACCTGCCGCCGCGGCGCAATTGAATCTGGCGAAGGCTACCGCCAGAAGAGGGCCCGCCGGAGGCAAACAACGCATTGACCAGAGTGCTCAAAGAGCTGATGGTGAAAGCGCCGGGATGACGGGCATAGCCGACGACGAACACCTGCATGGAACGCAGTTGCCCCATGTTGAGGCTGAGATCAAAATTGCGGTAAACGCGCGAAAGGGCGGTTTGCACGACGGAGCGGGCCTGGTCGAAAGGCGCACCCGCTAAATGAACGCGGCCGGCTTGCGGGAGAAAGATATCGCCCGCGCGATCGACAACGATCACCTTTGAAAAGTTGATCTGACCCCAGACGCTGAGTTGAATTTCATCGCCAGGGCCGAGGGCATAGTCGGCCGTTACGGGAACCTGGTCCACGGGCGCGAAGGTTGTGGGGACACCGGAGAAAAGAGATGCGCCATAGATGGGCAAGAGTTTGCCGGTGGAGGATTCAACGAAACGCTGGAAGTCGGTGGGCGGCTCTTTGATGGTAGGAGGAAACATTTCGGCGGTGCGGTTGCCGGACCAGTCTTCGCCTCTGCCTGACGAATCCTTACCAGGCCGAAACGAAGGTATCTCGTTGACATTGGGAGAGGTTCCGCGATTCAGGCTGCTTTGTGGAGTAACCTGAGCATTGAGGAGCCGAGTGGCACAGCTGCCCTCTGACGAGCTGTCGGCGGGGTCGCATTGGTTCCCGTTGGCATCGCGTTCACCGGAAGTGGTAGAGTTTTGGCGGCCCAGTTGCTGCATCAGGATGGCTTGGTCATCAACGGTAGTCTGGGCGACGACAAGACGAGCTAAGCTCAGAAAAAGGGCGAAAGCTGGAAGGCGCGCTGAAGTCATGTTTCCTGTCGTGAAGAAAGTTGGTGGCAGCGGAAGGAAATCTCGCCCGGAAAGGTCTGAGGCGAGTGAGAGAGAATTACGGATGGTTTCGGCGCGGTTGGCCGAAAGAATTTACCCAGCAAAGACAGGTGTTTCAATAGGTATCTTTCAAAACCTCCCTCGCATTACGCCGTTTCGCTGGTTCGACTCGAACGCTGAAGAGGCCGTCGAGTTTTATCTCACTGTTTTCAAGAACTTGCGCGGTTTGAATGAGCGGCACAACATCGATGAAAGCAAAGCGCCCAAGGGCGGCGTTCTCACCATTGCGTTTGAACGCGACGGCCAGACCTTCACTGCGCTCAACGGCGGTCCAATATTCAAGCTCACTGAAGCCATATCGTTTGTCGTGCGCTGCGATTCGCAGCAGGAAGTGGACGATTATTTGGCCAAGCTGACCGAGGGAGGCAGCGAGATTCAATGCGGTTGGCTTAAGGACAAGTTCGGCTTCTCCTGGCAGATTGTGCCGGCAAGCCTGCAAAGCGATGGAAGCCATGCTGCGGATGAAGAAGATCGATATCGCAGAGTTGGAACGCGAGAGAGATCGTGAGATTCGAGCGGACTCCTCGGTAGTCATAGCCCAGAGGCGCTAGCAGCTCCCAGTCTGACCTGAAAATCGCTGAATTGACTTGTTATATCCCTAGTATTGGAAGATCTGGGTTCTCCGCGTCTCTGCCCCGGCTCATCGTCTATTTTCGGCCAAAACCGTGAAACTGCTGATTAGATTAGTGTTCTTTGGCGTGCCTATTTCGCTCTGGGCCGCAGCCACAACTCCTTATACAGGCTCGGTGCGCGCGGCCGATCAATTCTTGCCGGGCGTTACGGTAACCGCCACGCAGGGCAGTTCCAAAGTAGTGGCGTACACCGACGAGTCCGGCCGCTACACAATGAATCTTGAGCCGGGCGCATGGGATGTGCAGGTGGAGATGTTCGGTTTCACACCCGTTCACGAGACCGTAACAGTGGGTGACAAACCGCTAACTTTTAAGAATTGGACTTTGGAGATGCCCCGTATTAACGAACCGGCCAGCACTCCATCGACTGCGGCCACCAAAACTACAAATGCCAACGGCCGCTCGCGTCAGAACGGCCAGCGCGGCAGCCGGCAGGGACAAGGCGACCGTTCGGCAGGGAACCGCAACGGCCCTCCCGGCCAGAACCAGAATCGCGACGCGGCTAATGGCCAAGGTCAGCCGGGTGCTGGCTTTCAAAATGCGCAGGTCCGGTCTGCCGATAATTCCGACCAAGCTTTGGCACAAGCGGCGGCAGACGCGGCGCTGCCCGATTTAACCGGCGATGCCGATCCTTCGCTGGTGGTGAACGGCAGTAACAGCGGAGGACTTGCCCAAGCGAGCGACGATGAAGCTCGACGTCAACGCGCGATGAATGGCCCGGGTGGCGGAGGAAATCCCGGCGGCGGGTTTGGACTGAGTCCCTCGCTAGGGGTTCCGCCGGGTATGAGTGCGCCGGGGACGGACAGTTTGGGTTTGGGAGGTCTGGGAATAAGCGCGTTGAATGCTGGATTTGGACCTGGAAATGGGCCCGGCGGTGGTTTGGGAGGCGGCTTGAGAGGACCGGGAGGTGGCGGCGGTTTTGGCCCCGGAGGAGGCGGTGGAGGCGGATTCGGTGGACGTGGAGGCGGCGGTGGCGGTGGACGGGGCGGCGGGCAAGGCGGCGCGAACTCCAATCTCCGAGGTCCGTACAATGGCCGCTACGCCAGCTTCGGCAACAGGCGCCGTCAACAGCAGCGGCTGTCGGGTTCTATCTTTGCGAAACTTCAAAACTCCGCGCTCGATGCGGCGCCGTTTTCCCTGAATGGAAAAGCGGAACCAAAGCCCTCGTCGTCCAACCTGAATTTCGGATTGAATGTCGGCGGACCCGTGGTGATTCCAAAGATCGTCAACTGGCAGCGCGCCAGTTTCTACTTCACCTATCAAGGCACCCTCAGCAGGAATCCATACAGCTCCGTCTCATCAGTCCCAACGCTCGCGGAACGCAGCGGCGACTTTTCGGGCATCACCAGCACCATTTTCGACCCACTAACCGCCGCACCTTTCGCGGGCAACATCATTCCGGCATCGAGAGTCAACGGTGCATCACTCGGGTTGCTATCGTACTTTCCGCAGCCGATGTATGCGGGCCTGACCCAGAATTATCAACTTGTCACATCCGTACCCAACAATGCGCAAAATGTAGGCTTTCGGCTGAACGCGCCGCTGAACAACAAAGATCGCCTGAACACGAACATCCAAGTCCAGGAGCGCGATCCGAAAACGGAACAGCTATTTGGCTTCGCCGACACGGGCAGCGGACAAGGAGTGAGTGCTTCAGCAGGTTGGAGCCACAGTTTTGCGCCGCGCTTCAACAATAGCGCCACTGTGACTTTCAGCCGCAACACCAACGTTTTGACTCCGTATTTCGCTTACAAGAACAACATCGAAGGAGATCTGGGCATCAACGGAACCTTGCAGACGCCTTTTGTTTACGGGCCGCCTACGCTCTCCTTCACCAATTTCGGCTCACTCACAGATGGAACTCCATCACACACGGTGGGTCAGACTACCAACGTTACCGACACGTTGAGTTACGTTCTGCATCGGAGGCACAATCTGCAGTTTGGCGCACTGTACCGGCGGCTTCAGCAGAACACGACGAATTACCAGAATGCACGCGGCTCCTTCTTGTTCAGCGGTCTGTTAACAAGTGAATTGAACGCACAAGGCCAGCCTATCGCTGGAACAGGATTCGATTTTGCCGACTACCTATTGGCGCTGCCACAATCGAGCACTCTCAGCTATGGCGTAAATAACGAATACTATCGCGGCTGGGCAACTGGTTGGTATGCGCAGGACGATTGGCGTCCCACTCGCGGCCTTTCCTTCAATCTCGGCTTGCGTTACGAATACTTCGCGCCCTACACAGAGCTCTACAATCACCTCGCCAATTTGCTCTTGAATCCAACGATGACGGCCGTCACCGTCGTCACACCAAGCCAGAATTCGGATTCCTTGCCAACTAGCCTGGTACGGCCCGACACGCGTGCCTTCTCTCCGCGGCTCGGCTTTGCATGGCGTCCAGGAGCGAAGCGCGATTTGGTGATTCGGGGCGGCTACAGTATCTTTTACTCCGGCTCGGTCTATTCGCAGATCGCGGCTCAACTGGGCCAGCAACCGCCCTTTACCAATAACCTCTCGCTCACAACCAGCACGGCAAATCTGCTGACCCTGCAGAACGGTTTCAACGCCATTCCATCTCAAAACATTCTGAATACGTTTGCCATTAGCCCGAATTTTAGACTTCCTTACGCGCAGACTTGGGCCTTTGCCATTCAAGAGGCTCTAGCGCATGGGTTCCTGATCGAACTGGAATACATCGGGACAAAAGGAACGAATCTAGGCGTGGTGGAGCAGCCGAATCGACCGCCGCCTGGCACATCCGTTCTGAACACGCAAGAGGCGTTACAGATTCCCGACGCGACCTCATTCAGCTATGAAACATCGCAGGCAAACTCGAGTTTTAATGCGGGGCAAATACGATTCACGCGCCGCTTTTCCACTGGAGTATCGGGCAACTTGCTGTATACGTATTCGAAATCGATCGATGATGCATCGAGTTTCAATGCCATCGGCGGCACAACGGTAGAGTTCATTGACAATCTGAATTTGGAACGTGGACTATCTTCATTCGACCAGCGGCATAGCTTGTCAGCGACGTTTCTGCTGTCATCGCCAGTGGGCGTGCACGGGATGATGCGAAACGGCGGCTGGAAAACCCACGCACTCGCGGGGTGGACAGTCAACGGAACATTCACGGCGGCAACCGGAACGCCATTGACGGCACTGATCGGCGGAAATCTTGCCAACACCGGAGGACTTGCGAATGCCGGAAGCACACGCGCCCAAGCCACAGGCCTTCCTATTGACTCCAGCGCTTACCCTTACTTCAATTTGCTGGCCTTTACCACGCCACCGGCGGGCCAGTTTGGAGACGCCGGGCGCGACACCATTCCCGGCCCGTTCCAAATAGGCTTCAACGCCGCGCTGAATCGCGCTTTTCGCTTTGCCGATAGCCGCCGTACTTTGCAGTTGCGCTTGAGCGCCACCAACGCGTTGAATCATGAATACATCACGGCGTTTGGCACAACGGTCAACTCTGCCACGTATGGGTTGCCAACCGCCGCTTCTGCTGTTCGCACTGTGCAGTTGTTGTTGCGCTTTAGTTTCTAAGTCTAAAATCATGTCTATGCGAATCGCCGTCTTGTTTGCCTTCATCGCCGCCGTCGCTGGGTCGCGACAAATCCCGCAGGCTCCGCCTCCACCCCCGCCGCCTGCGCAAACGCCCGCCGATTCCACCACTCTGTACAAGGCGAGCAGCAACTTGGTGATTGTTGATGCCGTTGTAACAGACAAGTCCGGCAAACCCATTAAGGGCCTGAAGCAAAGCGACTTCACGGTACTCGAAGATGGTAAGCCGCAGAAGGTCTCCGTCTTCGAATATCAAGAACTGAGCACCGAGCCAGTCCCACCTCCCAAACTGACTCTCGCCGACGAACTAAAGCTCCCAGAGGCTCCCAAAACCAGCATCAGTCCGGAACAGCCGGGCGAACTGCAATATCACGACAAACGTCTGATGATCTTCTTTCTCGATTTTTCTTCCATGGGGATGAATGAGCAATTGCGCGCGCAGGAAGCCGCGATCAATTATGTAAACAAATTCATCACCAAAGACGACATGGTGGCCATCATGCTCTACACAAGCGCGATACAGGTGCTCTCGGATTTCACAAACAACCGGGACACGCTCAGCAGCATCCTGAAGTCTCTGCCTATCGGAGAAATGAGCGAGTTAGCCGGCTTAGCCGATACCGACACTGACAACGGAGAAGATACCGGCGCTGCGTTCGTCGCCGACGAGACCGAATTCAACATCTTCAATACGGATCAGAAGTTGGCTGCCATTGAGCAAGCGGCGCGCATGCTTAATAATCTTCCCGAGAAGAAAGCGCTCATTTATTTCTCGGCAGGCGTGAACAAAACAGGTATCGATAACCAGGCGCAACTCGAGGCTTCGGTGAATGCCGCGGCTAAGGCCAACCTTGCCATCTATGCGGTGGATGCGCGCGGCCTGATGGCTGATCCTCCTGGCGCGGCTGCCAGCAGCGCGGGTCCACGCGGCACAACTGCTTACAACGGCGGATTCTACAATAATCAGCGCGCAACCATCAACGATTCGCAAGAAACGCTTTACACGCTCGCCGCGGACACTGGCGGCAAAGCTTACTTCGACAGCAACGATCTGGCCGGTGAAATTGTGCAGGCGCAGCAAGCCATGCGCAGCTATTATCTGCTCGGCTACTACAGTACGAATCAGGCGCTCGACGGCAAATACCGCAGAATTAGCGTCAAGTTGAACGGCAAAATGGCGGCGAAGATAGACCACCGCCCCGGCTATTATGCCGATAAAGTTTGGGGAAAATTGAACGGACAAGAGAAGGAGCAACAACTCAAGGAAGCGCTCTCCGCCGGTAATCCCGTTACAGATCTGCCGCTAGCGCTGCAAATCGATTACTTCCGCATCTCGGCGTCCAGCTACTTCGTGCCGGTTTCCATCAAAATTCCGGGCTCGGTAGTCGCTTTGGCGGCTAAGGGAGGCGCGGCGGTGACCCAGTTTGATTTTGCGGGTCAAATCCAAGACGAGCAGCACGCGGTGGTGGGCAATGTTCGTGATTTTATCAAGATTCGTCTCGATCAAGGTGATGCCACAAAAGCGGGCCACAAGAGCTTCCAATACGATGCGGGCTTCACCCTTGAGCCCGGCAAGTACCGCATGAAATTTGTCGTCCGCGAAAACCTGACCGGTAAGATGGGCACATTCGACGCGCGTTTCACAGTGCCGGATCTGAGCGCCGACACCGCGGGCCTAAAACTCAGCTCCATCATCTGGAGCAATCAGCGTGAGCCTTTGCAGGCCGCGGTCGGAGCGGCGGAGAAACTTTCCAACAAAGAAGTTTCCGCCAACCCGCTCATTGTCGACAATCAAAAGATTGTGCCGAACATTACCCATGTGTTCCGCCGCGACCAGAACCTGTATGTAACATTTGACGTCTATGATTCCCTTCCCGATCCTGCCGCGCCTAAAAGCCGCCGCGTGAAAGTGAGCATGAGTCTGTTCACCGCAAAAGGCGCCAAGGCGTTCGACATTGGCCCTATTGGGGCGACGCAGTTAGGCAGCACGCGGCCGGAGGCTGTACCCGTGCAGGTGCAGGTGCCGCTGAAAGACGTTAAGCCGGGCCGTTACACTTGCCAGATCAACGTTGTGGATGAGTTTGGGAGGAAATTTGCCTTCCGCCGGGCGCCGTTGATTGTGCTGTAGATGTAACGCCCAGCCCCAACTCCTTGAGCAGAGCGTCCGCCCGATACACCTTTTCCAGAGCCTCCACGATACCCTGGGCGGCAACGTGCACCGCGCGCGCCTGATCGTCTGTGTACAAATAGGTGTTCGGGAGACTTTCCAGATTCCCGTCAAATACAATCCCAACCAACTCACCGGCGCGATTGACCGTTGGGGCGCCTTCCTCCCCTCCGCCGATGTCGCACGTGCTCACAAAATCGAGCGGCGTCACAACACTCAACGATGTTCTTGCTTGAATCCACCGTTCCGGTACCTGGTATGGGCCTTGATTGTTGCGGCGATAAAACATCCCGCTAAACGTAGCCGCGTAGGGCTCGTTCACTCCCGCACGGTCGGTGTAGCTCTTCAAGACACCATATTCCACGCGCGGCGTGCCGGTAGCATCCGGGTACTCCGCGTCGCCGAATAACCGGTAGCGATACTGCGCAATCTGTGCGGCTGCCGACGCATCCACCGCCACAATCGTCTCATCTTGTTTCTTACGGATACGTTGCGCGGCAGGCTCCAGGATTTCTGCCAGACGGATCATTCCATCCTCTGAATTAGCAAGCGCATCGGAATTCGCGGACAATTGCCGCCGCTCTCTCGGGTTCTGAAGATGACTCGAATGCACAAAGGCTTCGGCTGCCGCCTGCGGAGTCTGACCTCCCAAGATCTCTTTCAACTTGATCTCTTTATCTTTTTCGCCGCGCGCCCCTCCGTGTTCGGCAAGATCCTTTAACTCCTCTAGATATTGTGTGAGGAACGTAACTTCCAGGGGTTCGTCGATGTCCAATCCGGTGTCGATTTTCTGGCCTCTCACTAAAGAGCGCGCTATGCGAAACAGGGTTGAACCAGGAGCGGGCTCTGCTTCGAGTATTTGGTACGCCGTTTCGCTGGGAGCCCAATTCTTATAGGCGGTCGCGACCTGGTCCCATACCTTTCCAGCTTCGGTGCCCAGTTTCGCGTCGGCTTCCACAGCTCGCCGGATCTTGCCATCGAACACCGTCTTGCGCAACACTAAGCGGTCGTCGCGCAACCCAATCAATTTGCCGGCCGCGGATTTATACTCTTCGAGGAACAGAACGCGTTGCGGATCGGCCCGCCTGCGATTTTCTTCGCTCTTGGCCGAGAATTCGCCCAACGCCCCAATGCGCTTGGCCAAACGCGCCAGTTGAAGCGGAAGCAGGGTGTCGCGATAAAACGTAAGCTGAGCCGCCGTGGTTTCGCGAACTGTGGTTCGCGGACTGCCGGATGCAAAAACGAGATCGCCTTCCTTCAATTCAGCATTGCTCCACTTCAGATAGTGCGGCGTGGTAAGAGGTTTTCCGCCATCATAGACACGCGCGAACGCAACGTCGAGCCCATAGCGTAAATACGTGATGCTGTCGCGCTCGCGGCCGAAAAAAGCCACCTGTTGCTCGGGAGCAAACACCAGGCGGACGTCGGTATACCGTTTGTAGCGATATAGCTCATAGCGGCTACCCGAGAAAAGGCTCACCACTTCGCAGCTTTCGCCGTTGTGCGCCGCGCATTCGCTCTCCAAGCGCGAGATGGTTGCGGCGCGCTCGGCCGTTTGCCCCGCTGCGGCCTTTTTCTGCGGCACGGGAAACTGCGCACTGACATCCTCTATGCCGGTCAGCACCTTCGCATCCAGTCCAGAACAGGGTTTCTCTTCGGCCAGTGAAGCTGCAGAGAAGCCATCTTGCAAATAATCGTGCGCACTGGAACTGACCGCCGTCAGACAGGTCGAAAAGGTGTGCTGATTCGTCAAGAAGAGACCGTTAGGCGAAACCAGGGCGCCTGAGGCCGCACCCAGCCGTACGGTGGCCTGTCGCAGATCGTCCAGGAACTTTGGCGTTACCTCCATTCCGTATTTTTCCTTAGGGGTGGCGCTGGGGAATCGATTGAACAACCACATGCCCTCGTCCGCCGGGGATGACGACGCAAACGAAAGCAGAACAATGACAATCATCCACTTCATCTAGGTTCGTTTTAGGAGGGGGAATTCTGAAGAAGTAAAACAGACGGGCAGGCTATTTTTCCGGGGTTAGGGAACCCGCCCGGCGAGCTCCCCACACTATAAAATTAAGGACTGGACAAGAAAAGCAGGCTAATGAGCCATAGCGTGACGCGCGCTCGCTAGAATCTCATTCATCTCATCTTTAATATGCAATTTGAGCTTCTTGAGGCGCTGCTCCTCAAGCTCGTCCTCGCCCGTAACATGTGGCTTGGATTCGATCTCCTCTATCTGGTGCTTCAACTGCGCATGCTGCTCGGATAGTTGCCGGAAGTGCTCGTTGGTGGCGAGCAGATGCGCCTTAAAACCTTCGTCTTGGGTATGATTCTCCATGAGGTATCTCCTTTATAGAGTGCCCACGCAGAGTCGGTTCTGATTTTTTGTTATAGAAGCTGGCCCGGTGGGTACTGAGTGCATTCATTTTCACTCGCGGGTGGTCACCAGTGGCCATCCGCACCCCAAAGCTATCACTATTTCAGCGGCGTGACAATAGCTCATTGCAGCGATTATTGCAATATTCACCGGTATCGCATTTTCCACAGGTACCACGCGGACTAGAGGGACCTTTCGGCCTATGCTGGCAAGGGTAGGGCCATTCTGAACCGTTATTTCTTCTGCATAACGATCGCGGTTTCGATCGGATTGTCGTAGTAGCCACGACGCCGCGAGATTTCCACAAAGCCATGCCGCTCATAAAGGGCGCGGGCGGCCAGGTTCGACTCGCGGACTTCCAGCGTAAAAATGGCATTATTTCGGAACTCGAAGCGCATCAAAAGCGTGGCGAGACCCGCACGCCGGTAGGGTGGCGCAACCGCCAGGTTCAGAATTTCCCGTTCTGGCAGCACTGTGACATCACCGGCAAAGATTTCGCGCGACACGAGAAAGCCGGCAAGCTGGCCACTCACCTCGGCCACCGTGCAATCGTAGCGAAGAAAGGTATCGGCAGGCCAATTCGGAACCGCAAAGGCAAGCCGCTCAAGTTCGACGAGCGCAGGCAGGTCCAGCGTGCGCGCGGCCCTCAGAACGGCATCTATTGCCATGCAAATTCGGTCACGTCGCCGATGGTGTGGCGGATTTCATCGGCTGTCGCGGTGTAGGTAATCGTGACGCGGCGCGGGGTCCGTTGCACGCCGCAGCTCAATTGCACCGGTAGTGAAACCGTCTCGGGCAAGAAAAGCGCGCTGGTCTCGCCGGTCTTGGCTTTAACCAGTAAACGAACACCACGGCTGAGGCAATCCACCTGCGTAAGAACTCCGGCAATTTTCTTTTTGGGAACCAGCGACGAGTACGGTACGGCATCGCCCACCGGAGATCCACCCGCTGCGGCATCCAATGCCCGATTCGCTCGTTCTTCCGCCAGGCGAATGGCATCTGTTTCCGCATGCTGCGCTCGCTGATCGGCTGCATGCGTCTCGTCGCGCTCACGGCGATTTTCCGCTTCCAGCGCATCCAAGCGCGCTTGTTCGGAATCTGTGTGAAGCTGATGAATGCGCTCGCGCTCTTTTTCGTTCTTGGCGGAGTCTTCCGCTTTCAACCAACTGCCTTGCGCGAGCGAAGCATGTCCGTTCGCCGTTTGGAGTTTCGCCAGCTCGATCCAGTATTCCGAGATGCGCGGATCGAGCTGCGTGGCACGTTTGACGAGAGCTTCTTTATCGTTCAGATTACCGGCGAACTCGGCTTGCCTGTATACAGGTTCAGCCCACATCGGATTCATTTCGGCGGCCTTTTTTAGGAGAGGCAAAGCGTCCGCCGCCGAACGGNNCAGACGGTCAAGCGCCGCGCCCAAGTAGACCGGCGCGCTCTTGCTGTGCGCTTTGATCGCGCTCTCGAAATCGCCATGCGGATCTTCTTTACTTAGTTTGGCAAGTTGCGCCAGCCCTTCAAAGCCAAGCGCCGCCGCATCGCCACCGGCTTCCACTGCGTTTTTGTAGGCCGCTTCAGCCATTTTGGGATTCGCTGTGAGCTGCGTATTGGCGATGTAGAGTTGAGCGATCACCGGATCGAGCGAATGTTCGCCGAAATCGTGCTTGGGGTCTAACGCACGACCGCCGAAGGAAACCGGTTCCCAATTGCCCTGCGCGAGATGATCGGCGACTTCCTTTTCTAAGACCTCCGGACTCGTGGCAAAAGAATTTCGCTCAGCGGCCTTTACAGTGCTCCCGCTGCGCAACGCGGTGAGAAAGATATGGAAGTGCGCCTCATATTCGAACTTGGTTGCGAACAGATGTATGCNNGGGCGGTGTTGGATTCAAGAAAAATACTCGCCACCTGACCGAGCGGCAAATGCGCTCCCGCGAGCGTCAGCAACTGGTAGGAGCCATTTTGCAAAACAAACTCGGTGCCAGAGGTGGTTGGGTTTGCTTTTGCCACTTTGCTGAGGATCACGCGCATGGGCCAAACGGAACGCAAGTCTTTCGATTCCAACAATCCGCCCATCACCCAACGCAGTTGTTCGAGTTGGGTCAGATCGTCGCGCGCGGCGGAAGTGTCACTGTCGCTATCGACGTAGAACGGACCGACGTTGAGCTCGGTCCAGTGTTCGGCGGCAACAACGGGAAAGGGCGCCAGCAGAATTGAAAAAACAAAGCCAACCGGCCAAAGGCGATAGGTGAGGCAGGTTGAGAAAGTCATTTCTGTTTGTAAGTTTATCGCGGGAGGCGTGGCGCAGACACACTCCGAGTGAAGGTGGTGAAAGGCATAAGATGTTCGACGTGTTTCAGGCCGCCATTTTCAGGTTTCCGGGGCTGGTTTGGGCTTTCGGCACCCATATCGGAGGCTCCTTTTTCGCTCTTTTTCGTCTGATCGAGTCGAGCGGCACGCTGTTTCTTGAGTTCGAACTCCTGTTTCCTCAAATTGTGGACTTCGGCGGTCGGCGCGTTTTTGCGAAACGAAGCCAATTTGGTCTTTGGTCGTTTGTTTCTTGGTTTTGCGAGGTGTTTCTCGTTTTGAGGGAGGCCCTCTGCATAGCAGACGATCGGGAGAAGTATGGCGGGCGGCGCAACCATTCCGATTCGATCATGCGGCGCACAGAATGCATTCGGTTTCGTCTTGCGGATTTTGTTCGAGATTCGATGATGAAGAAGTCGCCAGAATTGGAGAGGCCTTGGATGCGGTGGTTCTGAAAAGAGGCTTTTGCATACCAGTTTCGCTAGTAGGCCCTGTGGATTTTTGTGCGTTCGCCTGGTTGGCGAGGATTTGCGCTTGCGTAGACATAATGATGGTTCCTCTACTTACTTTCAGAAATTGGATTCCTGGTGCTGTGGGCGCACGGCGGCCGGACCCACAAACGATTTCAAGTTAGTAAGTGATCCGAACGGTGGAATGATTTTTGGGTTGGAGGTTGTTGAAAGGGAAGGAAATCGAGTTGCCGGAAATTTGTGACTCGGAAGACGGCGACGGTGTTTGTTACACTTTTCGGACAGAGGGCCTGGACGCCCTGAAATAAATGGCTTCAAGCGGAGGCGTGTCCTTTGGGAGGGACCAGGAAGTCTTCTCCAAGAAAGTCGAAGCGCAGCTGGATCGGGTATTGACCAGTGAGTTCTTTGCCACATCGGCCCAGCAGCGGCTTTTCTTAAAGACGATTGTGACCGAATCCTTGGCTGGGCGGACAGATTCGCTCAAGGAAATCCTTCTGGCGAAGGAGGTGCTCCGACGTCCTGACTACGACCCCAGCCGCCACAACCAAGTGCGCGTCGCGGTGAATGGGTGCGGCGCAAGCTGGCGGAATATTACGAGAGAGTTGGAGCAGAAGATCAGGTCCGAATTGAGATTCCGCCGGGACATTATGTAGCGGTTTTTTCGCCTTTGCCAGTCAAGCCGGCGACGAAGCATCGCCGCGATTACCTCCGCTACGTTTTAGCGGTGTGCGCCATCGCCGTTCTCTCCGTTCTGGGAGCACGGCTCACGACTTGGCGTTCTTCGCCACAGCAATCTGGCGTTCCAGCGCAGATTACATTCGACACAGGCTGGACGGCACAACCTGCCGTTTCGCGGGATGGGTCTGTTCTCGTTTACAGCTCGGATCGTGGACCACGTGGCGACAGGGATATTTGGATACAACGGCCGGGGACACCGCCGCGTCAGCTAACCAAAGGTCCGGCCCACGACATGACGCCTGATATTTCGCCTGACGGAACACAGGTTGTATTTCGTTCGTGGCGAAAAGAGGAGGGCATCTGGTCGGTGTCCGCTAGCGGTGGAGAAGCGAAATTGTTGGCGCCAGAGGGCTACCGCCCGAGGTTCTCTCCGGATGGCAAATGGATTTCGTTTGTCGCTGTCGGAGAGGACAAGACGGCGCACATCTTCACAATTCCCGCCAATGGAGGTGTGGCGGAGCGGTTGGATTATGGCACTGAAGAGGCGGGTTGTTCAGTTTGGTCTCCCGATGGAGCAGAAATAGTGTTTAATGCTCGCGGCGCAAGTGGCGAATTTGATTTCTGGAGAGCAAAGGCAAGGGGGACCCGTGGCGCGGCCGCGCGCCCGCTCGGTATTCCGGCGGCGTTGCGCGCACAGAACCTGCCAGGGATCTATTCCGACGCAGACTGTCCGCAGGATTGGGTCGACAGCCGGTTGTTATTTGTCACTCGCCAACGTGAAACCACTTCCCTTTTTCAAGTTTCTTTAGGCTCCTTAGGAAGACTCGGCCAGATCCGCATGGTGCCTTCGGCTCCTGGCGCGGAAGGGGTTCGGGCAATTCGTGACCACAGAGGGCAGATGTCGATCCTATTTGCAATCAAGCGGAGCCAAACAAATATTTGGGGTACCAATTTGACCGGTTCGGCGCCGTTGGAGCAATTGACGCATGACGGTTCACTGACGTCGGGGGCTAAGGGCACTTGGCCGGCACTGTCGAGTGATGGAAACGTCTTGGCTTTCATCACAGAACGGGCGGGTTCGCCGGATATTTGCGTTAAAGACTTACGCAACGCCAGTGAGCAATTGCTGAGTGCGGCGCCATTCGTGCAAAGTCCGCTCATTCTCGATCGCAACGGTAGCCACGTAGTGTTCGTTCGCGAAGAGGGTTCCGGCACCTCAGTCATTCTCAGAAACGTCGCTGAAAAAACGGAACGGGTTCTTACAAAGGATTGCCCCGTTCTGCACGATTGGTCCCGAGACGGCGAGTTTCTCCTTTGCGCCGACGGGAGCAACCTCTTTGAATTTCAAATCAGTAAACCTGGCGAGCGACTCCCACTGTTGCATTTACTTCGTGGACCTATGTGGGCTCGGTTTTCGCCCGACGGCCGATGGGTTTCGTTTGTCACTGAAGCCGGGCAAGGAGACCTGACGACCGGTTTCATTGCTCCGCTGGATGGATCGAATAGGAAGATCCAAATTTGGCAGGAGTCATATGGATTGTCGCTACACTGGGCGCCAAACGGTGACGCGATCTATTACTGGAGCATGCGGGACGGTTTTCGCTGTCTCTATGCTCAAGCACTCGACGCGAAGACGAAGGTTCCCCAGGGTGATCCTGTGGCTGTGCTGCATAGGCACGGGTCGCAACGGTATCCGTGGTCAGGTGGAACGTTGGCGGTAGGTTCAGGCCGTATGGTTATCACTCTAAAGGACGAGCTGGCGAGCGTCTGGAAGGCCGATCTGCCGAATTAACACGTTAAATGACGTGCGGTTACGTCAAATGGATTGCTTGGACTGTGTCAGATGGTTCACTCTAACGGAATGATGACTCGTTTACACAGAATAGGTAGAGGCAATTCAGGCCGCCGAATAACCGCGCGTATTACTTACCGTTTGGCCCTTCCATCGTTGTTCCTTCTTGGCAGTGCACCCTTTTGCGGGGCCGCAGACATAACGTACGACGTTAGTCAGACAATTGGCGCCGGCAACGTGACCGGCTTCATTGAAACGGATGGGACGATCGGGGCTCTCGGCGGGGTTAATATTATTAACTGGAGCCTGCTGATAAATAACACCATCACGACGTTCGATCTGAACTCATCGAATTCCTTCTTCATAGACCGCAGCCCCGATTTGTCGGCAACGGCGACCCAGTTGCTATACGATTTCAGTGGCAGTGGGCTGAGCTTCTTTTACTTTGTCGAGAACTCTACAACAGAAAGCACAGTGTTGTGTTATGAATCGGCCCCTGGCACCTGCGCGACGGCGTCGGACGGCTCCGGGGAAGTGCTTTATATTGGAAACGCGGGCCTCCAGTTTGCCTCGCTGTCCGGGACGCAAGTGATCGCCGCCCTCTCTGCCACTACCCCAGGGGTTCCAGAGCCCTCTACTCTCGCTCTCCTGGGCGCAGGAGTTGCGGTCCTCGCATTCCGCAAGTCACGAAAATGAACCGTGTTAGGTCTTCAATTGGACTTGCGTCTAAAGTGAGTACGGTATTTTGAAGGCCGTGTTTTTGAGAGTCGGGGGTTCCAGAGCAGTGGTCTCTTGGCAACGGTAAAGACGATGGAGAAACCGAGGCATACCAGTAAAGCAGCCACACCGGCATTGGACTGGCTCGCAGCTGTAACGCAACACGATAGCTTCCGTTGCCCCTACGTGCAGCCGCTTGACCCTAAGGCCAAGGTTCCGCGCGGCGATCCTGTAGCCGTGACCCATGGGCACTCGTTACGGCGCTATCCCGTCTCCGGTGGCACGCTGGCCGTCGGCTCCGGGCGTTTAGCTATAACTCTAAAGGACCAACAGCTAACATCTGGCAGGCCGATCTACCGAATTAACACGTTAACGACGCGCAGTTAGCGTTCGCATCCTTGCTTAAGCTTCACAGAACCTTTAAAACAGACTGCAGGTACAACTTAGAAAGGTTCGGGAATAGCAATGTCACGATTACTTTTTACTTTTTTTGCCGCTGTCGTAGCCTTGGACGCTGGCACGACTTATCAGATCGACAACGGGTCAGCCGACACCTCCCTCGGAATTACGCCGAATAGTTCCAGCATGCTGTGGATGAATGAATTCACCGCAGGTGCGAATGGCAATGACATTTACGCGATTGATATTGTTCTTGGTCGCCTTTCAGCCGGGAGCAACATGACGAACGGAGCGCCGATAACTCTTTACATATGGAGCGATCCTGGTAACGGTGGCAATCCTTCGAACGCGGTCGTGCTCGCCAGCGTGTCTGGCGTTACAGCCAATGTCAATACGAATACATTTACCCAGTACCTAATTGGACCTGTCGTAATTCCGGTAGGGGACGACTTCTTTGTGGGCGCGGCCTATACCGAATCTGGCGTGCAGTTCCCTGCCGCAATTGATACGAGTTCAGAAAGCGGCAGAAGTTGGTTTCGTGGGTTTGGACCGGGCTTAACGCCTGATCCAAACGCCGGAGACGAGGTAAATTTGGATGGGGCTGTTCCGGGGAATTTCATGATAAGAGCAGAAGGCACTGCCGCAGTCTCAGAGCCGCGTGAGGTTCTTCTCGCAGGTGCAGGACTCTTCTTAATTGGCATATTTATCCGCTGGAAGCCTCTATTTCTCACGCAACAGCGACACATATTTTAGGTGGCCGTTTAACTTTGGCAGTGAGCGTCACCGATAGAACGTTCTTTATCTGCTTTGTCGCTTGCGAAACGTTGACGTTATTACGTGGCCTGAATAGGAGGTGCGGTGGAGACGAAATTGGTTTTCTGGCAAACGTATGTTCCACATTTGGGCTTCTAGGAGCCTTGCTCAGGCGGCGCTGTCGCCGGTAGCACTAACAATCTCGGAGGAGGGACAAGCGAACGAGTCTACCGCATTCCCCTCCCCCAAAACCTCTCTGCCACCACTGCCAGCCGTTTCGCGAACACCCCCTATATCCGGCAAATCAACAACTCGCGTTCATAAACCAACTCAGGCGGCAAATGATCGTGCAACTCGATGAACAGTTCCTCATGCCCCATAACTTCCGCCTTCCACTCCGTGCTACTGAAGGCTTGCAGTTCGGCGAACTTCTCCTTTGGGAAATCGAGCCCCGTCCAATCGATATCTTCATAGCGCGGCACCCAGCCAATGGGAGACTCTTTGCCCGCCACCCTGCTGTGCGCGCGGTCCACAATCCACTTCAGCACGCGCATATTCTGGCTGAAGCCCGGCCAGATAAAATCTCCGTCGGCGTCTTTGCGGAACCAGTTAACATGGAAAATTTTAGGTGTGACGCTCAGCGATCTCTGCATGGTCAGCCAGTGGCGGAAATAGTCGCCCATGTGATAGCCGCAAAAAGGCAGCATCGCCATTGGATCACGCCGCACTTTCCCTACCGCTCCTGCGGCCGCGGCCGTCGTCTCCGACCCCATCGTCGCCCCTATATACACGCCCGCGCTCCAGTTGAACGCCTGAAATACCAGCGGGATGCTCGAAGCTCTGCGGCCGCCGAAAATGAAAGCGCTGATGGGTACCCCCTTGGGATCCTCCCAATTCGGATCAATGGAAGGACATTGCGCCGCCGGCGCGGTGAAACGCGAATTCGGATGCGCTGCTTTGCGTCCGGTTTGCTGGCCGATTTGCGGCGTCCATTTCTGACCTTGCCAATCCAGACATTCCTCCGGAGGCGTATCCGTCAGGCCTTCCCACCACACGCCGCCTTCGCGCGTGAGCGCAACATTAGTAAAGATGGTGTTCTTCGATAGTGTGGCAATCGCGTTCGGATTCGTTTTGGGCGAGGTGCCCGGCGCCACACCGAAAAACCCGGCTTCGGGGTTGATGGCCCGCAACACACCGTCTTCGTCCGGCTTGATCCAGGCAATATCATCCCCAACCGTCCAAACCTTCCAGCCGTCCAACCCCTTGGGCGGAATCATCATCGCGAAATTTGTTTTACCGCACGCGCTGGGGAACGCCGCCGCCACATAGGTTTTTTCCCCATGTGGATCTTCCACGCCCAGTATCAGCATGTGCTCCGCCATCCAACCGTCGTCCCGCGCAATGTTCGAAGCAATCCGCAGCGCGAAGCATTTCTTCCCAAGCAAAGCATTACCGCCGTAGCCGGATCCGTACGACCAAATCTGCCGCGTTTCCGGAAAATGCACAATGTATTTTTCTTTGTTGCACGGCCACGGGACGTCTTTCTCACCCGGCGTCAGCGGCTTTCCCACGCTATGTATGCAAGGCACCACGCGCTTTTCGTCTTTGTCTATCTGTTTGAACACCGGTAGCCCGATCCGTGCCATGATGCGCATGTTCACAACAACGTAGGGCGAATCTGTGAGTTGAACTCCGATTTGCGAGAGAGGTGAATCGATGGGTCCCATGCTGAACGCCAGCACGAACATGGTGCGCCCGCGCATGCAGCCGCGAAAGAGCCCTTTGAGCGTTTTGCGCATCTCGAACGGATTCACCCAATTGTTTGTGGGGCCGGCATTTTCTTTCGCCAAAGAGCAGATAAACGTCCGATCCTCCACTCGCGCCACATCGCTCGCGTCCGAACGCGCATAGTAACACCCCGGCCAAAGCTCCTGATTCAAACGGATCAAAGTTCCGCTCTCCACCATGTGCTCGCACAGCGCATCGTTCTCTTCCTGCGATCCGTTCACCCAGTGAATCGCCGCGGGCTTAGTGAGCTCCGCCATTTTCTCAACCCACCGTAAAAGATGATTGTTAGTGGCCAGTGGAATAGCGGATGGTTTGAAAACCACTTCTCTGATGGTCGTCATATAACTGATAACCAATCTATCAGTGGGAAGGTGGTTATAGCAGGTCGAAAAAGGTCATTTGGGATCACGACAGCTAGCGTGGACTAGCCGTCCGTGATCCAAAGGGTTGGTTTTATTCTGGTTCACAAGAAGCATGGCCACAGTTGCATTCCACATCTGGGGTATCTGCCTGGCCCTCGCAATAAGTACTACAGTAATCGCTTTTTTCTCCTGCCGGACAGCTGCAGGAAGGGTGAGCGCATTTCTTCTGTTCAGCCATATCTCTCCTTAGGCTAGCGGTCGTCGGGTGGTTATTTGCTGCCGCCGAAGTCACCTTGAATCTGCTCAATCTTACTCAAGTGACTTTGCAGCGTCGGCAGAGTCTTCGTGGCAAAACGTTTGACGTCGGGATCTTGCGAGCCGTCCGCTGCTTTCTGGAAAGCGGCGATATCTTCTTTGTGATCGTCCACCATCATCTTGATGTATGCTTCGTCAAAAGATTTTCCCGATAGCACTTTCAGATGCGCTACGGAAACATCTTCACCGAGAGAGATACTCTTTGGCAGATTCACTCCCTTCGAGGCGGCCAGAACGGACAGTTCGTGATTCGCCTTTGAATGATCGCGAATCATGCGCTCCCCGAAGTTTCTCACTTCTGGACTCGCTGCTTTCTGCACCGCTAATCGCCCCAACTCCACTTCAGCCAAGTTGCCCTTAGCGGCTTTCTTGACGAAATCCGTGTCATCTCCTCCCAAGGTTGAACCCGCAATTCCGCGCGCGGACAAAACTAGCAGCGCTGCTGCCAACGGAACCAAAAGTCTTGATGATGACTTGATTGAAGTCTTCATTTTTTTTACTCCTCGCCCGGTTGGATCAGCTTATCGGCTTCACTGTTACACGAGCACTATTACGGGCGGCGCCCTATACTCGCAGTCCACCTATTAAATAGAAAATGAGAACAATCACGAGGATTGTCCCCAAGCCTATGCCCGCTCCGCCTCCGTAACCCCAGCGTCCATAGCCATAGTAGCCACCCCCGCCCCCCAACAGAAGTACCAAAATAATCAATAAAATAAGCATATTTTCCCTCTCTCCTTGTCTCTCTTTACTGGTTCAATCCCTACACTGATAAGATCCACCCGGACTCACTGACATTTCGACATTTTGATAGAGACTGTCGAGTCTACGGGCGATAGGCAGCGCTACTTCTTCTTCAAGTAACTAATGAGGCCGGGTGGACTATCCGGTAACTGAACGAGTGTGCCGGCGGGCGCGGCATCGTATGTCTCGAGGAAGGCTTGAAAATTCTTGTCCGGAAAAGGAGGATATCTGCGGTCGTGTACGATCCCATGTAGCAAAGCGAGGAACATAACCCTTGCCGCCACCCGGAAGAATTTATCTTCTTGCTGTGTGGCGCAAAAGAGGAGCGACCACAAGACGGCGAGCATCGGGAAAAACCAATAGCGCGAGCTCCGGTCGATAGCGAGCAGTTGCCACTGCGGCAGCGCACCCCCAATCAGCGGTTTGCTCAGCGAAGCGGCCAGCAGCAGCATCGCGAAAACAGTGAAAAGCCGTAATTCCAGACCCGCGCGCCATAACGCATACACCAAAACACTTGTTCCCGCCACCATCACCAGCAAGACGGCAGCGGCGCGCGCGTGGGTCACAAATCCGTTCTCTCCCCAAACGCTGCCTACATAAACATGCCCGGTCAACAAGCGGAAAAACAGCATCGGCGTCGCGCCGAGTTGCGCCGGCGCGCGACCAGCGTAACCGCCAAAGAACAGCTTCGCTACCTGCACGGCAACCAGCGGGCACAAGACACCCATGACCACGAGCGACCAGCGCTCTCGTTTGAGCCACCAGAAAACCATCACTAACGGCAAAATTACGATACAAAACGGACCCGATAAAGCACTGATGCTCAACACCGCGATATCGAAAGTCTTCCAGCGCCAGTCGTTCGGCGGCGCCGCCACAGCCACCAGAAACGCCAGCAACGCCAGGTGAAAAGGCGCATTGGTCAGTACAATGTGAATCTCGCGCTCATTGGGAACCTCGATGTAGAGTGCCGCTTGCACAAGTCGCAACCGTAACGGCCACCAGTGCGCGCAGCGGCTGGATAACAGGAAAAAGACCGGCAAAACCTGGATCGTGAGTCCGCAGATGTTCATCAACAGAGGCGCATAGCGCAGCGGAACCAGGAGCGATAACGAGGCAACTAGACGTTGCAGCGTGTTCAGATAGCCGCCCGCAGGCTGCGTGAGCGCATGCAGCCAGCCATGGTTATACGCGTCCGCATACCAGATCGCTCCATCTTCCGCGTAAAAATGCGCATGCGTGAGCAGGTCCGGCCTTCTCGCCATGACCAGAGCGGCGGTCAGCAGGAAGACAGCGCATTGCATTTGCCAGGAAAGACCGGCCGCTGCTTCAACCTCACTTTCCCGGCGAATCAAGCCGACCCCATCTCCAACAAACCTAGATGACGCAGAACCCGTCGCACTTTTTTCGGCGAGACCGCAAGTTTATTCGCCACTCGCGACACCTTTCTACCCTCCCGCTCCCATACCCGCCGGATCAAGACTTCCTCAAAGTCCGCTACCACCTCCTGCAGACTCTTATCGCCGACCGCCCCTTGCGACCAGGCACGCAGATTCGGGTCTTCCAAACCGGCATGCAGAATGCGCGACCGCAAAATTTCCACCTCTTGCCATAGCGCGTCGTGCCTGTCGTGATTCAGGCAGGTCTCCGCCTGGTCGCAACAGGCGCGCGCCTTGTCCGTATTGTTGAAGAAACCGTTGACTAGCGTCATCCCCTCGCAAATGTAGGCCTGCGCTACCAAGCGCCGGCTCTCGGTTCGTTCGCTCAAAGCTACCGCTTCCCTGGCGCAATCGTTAGCCAACTGCGCAAAACGGCTGGGGTCGTCTGCTTCGCCAATCTGCTCTTCAAAGCGCGCATTGGCCACCGTCGCCTGCACGACGCGCGCGCGGCACATGAGCAGGTAGTCCGCCTTGGTCGCGCCTAGATCGAAAGCCTCGCTCGCGCGCTTCTCAGCCAAGTCAAGGTCGCCCAGCTCGACGCAAATCTGCGCATAGTTTACATCTACGTTACCGGTGCCATGGTGATCGCCGCGCTGGCGATAAATCCCATCCGCCTTAGCCAGGTCGGCCTGCGCATGGCGCAAGAGCTCATGCATCCGCTCAAGCTGCCCCGCCTTGTCCTTCTTATCCGCCGGCAGCTCGGGTTGGTTGTTCAGCCGTTGCCGCTCGCGCCTGGCGTCGATGCTCCGCCGCAGTTGCAATGCCAGAAAACGTTTAGCCTGCGCGATGTTCGTCAGCGACCGCGCCAGATAGCCCTCCAGCGAAGATCGTTTTTGAAACAACTCTATCGAGGCTTCAAAATACTGCATGGCATGGTCGTAACGCCCTTCGCGCAGCGCGATGCGTCCGTACGCCGATTGAATGTTCCCCAGCGTGATGAAATCGTCGGTATCGCGCAGTACGGCTTCCGCCTCTTGCAGCATCTGCACTGCTTCTTTCGATTCGCCTTGCTGAAACACCATCCAGCTTTCCAACGTGCGCAACAGGGCCGCCAGATGCGCTAAGCCTTGGTTTTCGGCCAGTTTCATGCTCTGCCGTGTCACTTCGAGCGCCTGCTCGTATTCACCCGCTTTGCGCAGGCAACGTGCCTTCCATAGTCCGGCGATCACCGCAAATCTGGGGTCGCTCAGATCTTTTTCGAGCACCAACACGGCGCTAAGATGCTCCAGAGCTTTGGGCAATTCTTGATGCCTCATGGCGACCACCGCCTCCGCCATGCGTAGTTGTATGTAATCGGCGAGAGGGAGGAGGGGCCGTTTCTCGATCGTGAAGCCCGCCAGCAGGGTGTCCAACAGCTCGCCACCCTCATACCCCACATCCACCCATTGCGCCAGCGTCCCGAGCGCCACACCGCTGTCGCGATCTCCAGCCTTCATCTCTTCCAACTGTGGCCGGTAAGCTGCCAACAACGATATACCCGCGCCAATTTGTCTTTCCTGCAATAGCCGGCGTAGTTCCTGTAATTGTTCCGACGAAAGCATTGTGGCGCCTGCACTCATGTTAAGAGCGTCCATGTATTACTTTACCGAGGTACCGAGCCGGTAAATTCTAGCGGATTCTATTCCCCGGCAAATCGGTCCCGCCTTGATGCAGCACAATCATATACGCCATGCCAGTGCGATCGGTAACAAACGTCACCTGCCCATCCATGTTCTTGACGAAAAAGTCTTTGGTGCTTTCCGCTACTAGTCGAAACGTCTGCTGCCCAAGTTCTGCTTCCAGATGGTCGCCATTCTGCAGAATCGTAAGTTGCATCTTATCTGTGAGCTGATAAACACCCACATAATTTGCGAAAATCCGCGGATCGATTTGAATCTCTTTATGCTCACGCGAGAGGTATACATCCGGCCTCGTCTGATTGAATAAATGCAGCCCAATGTCTTCGATCCCGTTCACCCCATCGGTGTTCGATAAAACCACAATCCCCACTTTGTTCCGCGGAGAGAAGCCCAAAAATGCTCGAAATCCGCCCGTACCACCGTTATGCCATATGATTTCCGTCTTGGTGGTGGATAAGACGTGCCAGCCCAGCGCCAACTCCAATCCCGCATAGCGCGTGGGCTTTCGCAGGCTTAGCATCGCGGCCATCGATGCCGCCAACGGTGTCTGGCGATATCCCAACTCCGCCTCGACAAAAGTAAGTAGATCCTGCGCCGTGGATTTCAAACCAACCGCGCCCGCCATCGCAGGCGTATCCCAGTAACTCACCGCTTGCAAAGAGCTGTTGTGACCCACCGCAAACAGCGCCTTCATCTCCGGCGTCACGCTGACGCCCGTATTTTTCATCCCTAACGGGTCCAGAATCCGCGTTCTCAGCAGCGCTTCGTAGCTCTGCCCCGCGCGGTAGCTCAACGCCAACGCCAGAAGCCCCATCCCCACATGCGAATAGCTGTAATCCACACCGAGCCTGCCGTTCAACTTGCACTTCGCCAACGATTGGTACAGATCGTTCTCGTCGTACTCCGCATAAGGATTCGCGGGATTCTTTGGGTGAAAGTTGGGTGGCATCAGCGGCAATCCCGAGGTATGCGTCGCCAAATCGACAAGGGTAATTCGCTGATTCCCCTGGCTGGGCAGCTTGACCGTCGTAGGTAAATACTTGGACACCGGATCGTTCAGCCCCACTTCACCACGGTGCGCCATATCCGCTAGCAGCAGAGATGTAAAGACACTGGTGAGTCCGCCAATCTCGAAAGTCGTCGTCCCGCTCAGAGGGTGCGGGTCGCCCTGATTCAGCGCTCCTTGCGAGACCACTCGTTCACCGCGATCTTCGATTATCCCAACGACGATCCCGACGCTTTGGTGCTTCTGGTCTATGCGTTCCGCCAGGATTTGATGGATCTCCGCGTCCGTAATCACCGGCTCGTTCGACAGTTCCTGCCCGCCGATCACAGCAGCGAGGACCAGAATTGGGAGAACGCGGCCCATCATCTAGACCATCGTATCGATGTTGCAAACTGCCACAGGAACAACAAGGACATCAGCACGGCCATCACCCTTCGACCCAATTTCGACTAAGGCGCAGTACGAGCTCATTCGAATCTGGCGACGAACGCCCACGAGATCAAGCCGCCACTTCCACCACAATCGCCCCCGAACTCGGGGCCGGAGGCGACTCGCCGTCTTCGCGCATACCGCGCACGTGAAGGGCAATCGCCTCGCGAATCAAACGCTCTACCTCTTCCCGTGTTTCGCCCACCGCCACACAACCCGGAAGATCGGGCACATAAGCCCCCCAATCGGTCGGCGCTTCCTTCTCGATAATGACTGTGTATTGCATTCCCTTCTACTTCTCCTCAATCTGCGCCTGCTTAAATATGCTCTTAACTCTGCCAGTCGGTGGTTCGGAACCCGGCTTCCCGGCAATCGTGACACCGCCCTTTTTTAACCGGGCGCTTATATTGCCGGTGGCTGCCTTCTTGCGATACCTGCGCCCAACCGTCCGCCTCAATTCGCTTGATGATATCGCGCACCTTCACTGATTCCAGAATGCCACGCGCAACGTCAAAGTTGCCGGGGATGCCGGCCACAGCATGGTGAGGAATCAAGCCAACGGGCAACGCATCCCGCCATTCGATCTCCTATCTTCTGCGTTCTATATTCTGTCTTCTGTATTCTTCTTACATGCCCACTCGACGCCACTTTCTCCAATCCGCGGCTGCCCTGAGCGCCCTTCCGCTCGCCGCCGAATCCACGGCCAACCTGCCGCCATCCATCGCCGCTTTGAAGTCCATGCGCGCGCAAGTTCGGCCCATCACCACCTCTGAGCGTGAGCAGCGCCTCGAACGCGCCCGCCAACTCATGCGCGAAAACAAAATCGAGGCGTTATTCCTCGCCGGCGGCACTTCCATGAATTATTTCACCGGCGTTCGCTGGGGCAACAGTGAGCGCTTATTCGCCACCGTCGTTCCGGTCTCCGGCAAATCGTTCTGCATCTGCCCATCGTTTGAGGAAGGCCGCGCGCGCGAGCAACTCAATTCGGGTCCGCTCGAAAGCGCCGACGTTCTCACCTGGCACGAAGACGAAAGCCCTTATCGCCTGCTCGCAGTTGGTTTGCAAAACGCCAAAATCTCCACCGGCACTTTGGGCATAGAAGAACGCACGCCGTTTGTCTTTGCCGATAGTTTGGCGCAAGCGTCGCCCGGCGTCAAAATCGTCAGTGCCACTCCCGTCACCGCCGGGTGCCGCAGAATCAAGAGCGAGCATGAATTGGAGCTGATGAAGATCGCAAATTCGGCCACTCTCTCTGTTTACGAAGCCGTCTTTCACGCCCTCACGCCTGGTATGACTGCGCAGCAAGCCTCCAGCTTCATCACCGACGCCTATGCGCAAGTGGGTTTCCGCGGCGAGGCGAGCTTTGAAGTCGGCGCAGCAAGCGCCTTGCCTCACGGCAGTGTCGCGCCACAAGTGATTCGCGAAGGCACGCCCGTCATTGTGGACGACGGTTGCACTGTCGATGGCTATCAGTCGGACATCTCCCGCACATTCGTTCTTGGCAAAGCAAGCGATCGCGCCAAACACGTCTTCGACATTATTCACCAAGCCCAGCGCGCCGCCTTAGACGCCGCCCGTCCCGGCGTTCCCTGTCAGGCTGTCGATGCCGCCGCGCGCAAAGTCATCGCCGACGCCGGCTTCGGCCCCGATTACAAATTCTTCAGCCATCGCGTCGGTCACGGCATCGGCATGGACGGGCACGAATGGCCCTATCTCGTGCGCGGCAACAATCTCCCACTCGCCGCCGGAATGACATTCAGCGACGAACCCGGCATCTACATTCCGGGCGAATTCGGTGTCCGTCTTGAAGACGATATGTACATCACACCCGACGGCGCAAAATTGTTCACGCCGCAAAGCCCATCCATCGAACAACCTTTCGGTTGAGCAAAGGGGACAGCACGCCCACTCAAGGAGTTGTGAGGCGAAAGCGGATTGCATTGCGGCGCTATTTCATAACTAGTTGTTCCTTTCGTTATTCCAGTTATTGCGCAATAAAAGCGTTCATTTCGCGCAGCACGTCCGCCTCGTTCGATCGAAAGACGTAATGATCCGCATTCTCCAATCGAACCACGCGCGCGTTGGGCAAGCCAGCCTCAAAAGCCTTTGCTTGTGCTCCCCTGGTTTCCAGTTCCTCGGCATCAGCCGCATCGCGGGCTTTGGGATCCGCAATGCTTTGGTAATTGTGCGGGAAAGCGAAAATGGCGAGAATAGGTGCGCGGATATCGGTATACCTTTGCTCTCCCGCAAAGATCGCTTGATATAACGGCGGCAAATGGGACTGCGATTGGTTTGATTCCGCTTGCAAGTGGGCCAGCAACCTTCGCATTGCCTTTTCCAGTGCGGGAAGGTCCGTCTCCGCCAGTTCGCGGACTGCTCCTCGCGAATTATTGTCGGGATTAAGCGGATCCAGTAGATCCAGCTTCCTGCGCACCTCGGCCGAGTCGACAAATACATCTCCCCGCGAACGGTCGTAATACGCATACGGCCAACCGGCGTCCAGGTAGATCAGCCCCGCAACCTTTTCAGGATGCCGCGATCCCACAGAGCTCAACTCTTCGCCTGCGATGGAGTGCCCAACCAAGAAAGGGCGGCTGAGTTTCAGCGAATCGATTACGCCTAGTACGTCATCGCCGAGCCGATCGGCGGCGTAGTTTTCGCTTGTCGGCGCAGGTGCGCTCGAGACGCCGAACCCGCGCCGCGTAATGCCGTAAACGTGATACGCGGCCGTCAGTTTCAGCGCGAATTTATCGTAGACATGTGCGTCGTTTCCCAGGCCGGTTAACAGGACCAGCGGTCGTCCGGTTCCACCCCAATCGAGCACTTGCACCTTGACGTCCTTATCGACGCTGACGAAGCGCACGGTGTGGGGTGACGAGTCCTTCCATGCGGTATCCGCGGTTGCCCGCTTGAATTCCAGTGGCTGCGATTTCCGATTCTGCGTCCATACGCCTTCAATCGAGGTGCCGTCGGCGCTGACTTTTCCTTCGTAAGTGAACCGGCCAATCGTCAGCTTACTTAAGAGTGGAACCCCGCAGTGTGACGGAATCGCAAGGAAAGCCTTGGTCAAAGCTGTCGTCGACGCTGAATATCGTGGCCTTCCAAGACACGTCATCCCCCTTCGCGATCTTTACGATGAGCCGGCGATCCTCCCCGGCGTCGGACTTCCGTGTTGCTTGCCACTCGCCCGAAATATCCTGTGCCCGTAAGCCGGCGGCGAACAGCACCGCCAGCAAAATGCGCTTTCTCATCACCGATCTCCTTTGCCTCGGCTGAACGGCCAGTTCGCCATAACTTGCTACCCTGCTCTCTTGTCTCGTTATTCGTTGCGAAGAGCAATCGCAGGATCAATCCGCGCAGCTCGCAAAGCCGGCAATGTCGCCGCCAAAAACCCGACCACACTCAAAATCGCTATCGCCGAACCCATCACAAGCGGATCCATCGCTGTCACGCCAAACAATTTACTTTCCAGTAATCGGCTCAGGAAATAAGCCGCCATCAGGCCCGTCGCCACTCCAACCGAAACCATCCAGACCGTCTCTTGGGCAATCAACTTCAGTACGTCGCCGGTGCGCGCTCCAATCGCCATTCGCAAGCCAATCTCATTCGTCCGCTGCGTCACGCCATACGCCAGTATTCCGTAAATCCCAATCGCCGCCAGCGCTAACGCCAGACAACCAAAAAGCGTAACTAGATTCGCTACTAACCGGTCCTGCGCCAACCGCTCGTCAATCGAACTCGTAAGCAACTCAGCCTGCACGCGCAGGCTCGGGTCCACTCCCAAAACGGTCCTCCTGAGTTGGCTTAAAGCAGCTCCGCCAGCCGTGGCCAACCGCACTTCGTACGCCGCGGAACCGCTCGCCCCGCCCATAAATTTGCCTTGCAGAAATGAAACAAAAACCCGGGCGACAACCTTCTCCCGCAGCGCGTGATCGCGCGAATCCTTGGCCACGCCTACTATTTCGAAGGGCGTACTTACGTCGCCGACCTTGCTTATGACATGCATCCCAATTGGATTGCGCCCGGCAAAGAATTTCTTCGCAAACGCATCGTTGATCACGCACACGTTCGGGCTGGTAATCGAATCCGTCTCTTGGATCTCGCGCCCCTGCAGCATCGCTATCCTCAGCGTCGAAAAATAGCCGGGTGCGATTTCGTCGAACATCGAATCTTTGTCGTCGTTGCCGGTGGATACATAGCCTTCCGCCGTTATATTGCTGCCCTCTTCGCCGCTGAACAAGCCGTTCTTCGAAAACGTTGCGCTGAGAACACCAGGAGTTGCCCGCAGCTTCTCGAGCACACGTTTGAAGAGCATGCCCAAAGCCTCTGGTTTATAGCCCGCGGTTCGGGCGTCTACCGAGACAGTTACCAATCCGTCCTTCTTATAGCCC
>PMSX01000109.1 GCA_003167495.1 Bryobacterales bacterium
GTTTCATCGTGGCAAAATGTTTCGCCCTCAGACCCGCGATCTCCGGTACCTGTTCTCAGACGGCCAAACATTTTGCCACGATGAAACGGACTTGGACACCGGCATCGAACCGCTGGGAGAATCACTTGGCTTCATGGTCCGCGGACAAGATAAAGAGGGTAGATACAGCTACCAGAAGGAGATCATTTCCGACCCGCACGGTTCTTGCCTGCTCCAGCGCACCAAGATCTCCACGTCTTCCGAAATGCTCCAGAAGCTGAAGGTGTACGTGCTCTGTTCCCCACACCTCAACGTGGGCGGCTCGAATAATTCGGGCGAAGTCATGTCCTTCAGCGGGCGCGATTTTCTGGTGGCACAACGCGGCGGTATGTGGCTCGCGATGATCGCGACCGTTCCTTTCTCAAAGGCCTCCGTTGGCTATGTTGGCGTTAGCGACGGCGGGACGGACTTGGCGGAGGGCTTCCAAATGGATTGGCAGTTCGACCGCGCTCCGGACGGGAATATCGTTCTTACCGGCGAGATTGATCTCTCTCAAACACAGGAGTTTGTTCTTGGCCTCGCTTTTGGTGAGAGCCGGCATCGTGCGATCGCCACTCTTGCACAGAGTCTGGCTTTCCCATTCTCCGAAAAGCGGGAAAGATTCATTGAGCAGTGGACGCGTGCCGATCAAACACGCGAACCCCTGGAAAAGAATTCCGGTGACGACGGAAAGCTGTACCGCGCGAGCGTGAAACTGCTGCTCGCTCATGAAGACAAGCTTTATCCAGGCGCGATGGTGGCTTCGTTGGCCATACCTTGGGGGGAAGCCAAGGATGATGAGGCAGGAGAAGGCGGATATCACCTGATTTGGACGCGCGATATGGTGCAAAGCGCCATGGGCCTACTCGCCGCAGGTGATACGGAAACACCGCTGCGGGCCTTGATTTACCTGGCAACCTGCCAGAGCGAAGATGGCGGCTTCGCCCAGAACTTCTGGGTGGAAGGTGATCCTTTCTGGACGGGTAGTCAGCTCGATGAAGTAGCCTTCCCTATTCTTCTTGCTCACCGGCTATGGCGCGCGAACGGCCTGCGCTCTTTCGATCCTCGGCCGATGGTAAAGAAAGCAACTGGCTATCTCCTACGGGAGGGTCCCGCCACCAGACAGGAACGTTGGGAGGAAGTAGGTGGCTATTCCCCCTCAACTTTGGCTGTCATGATTGCCGCGCTGATCTGCGCGGCTAATTTTGCTCGGAATGATGGCAAAGAAGAGGCCGCCGTTTTTGTAGAGCAGTATGCCGATTGGATCGAACACAACCTTGAGAAATGGACCGTAACGCGCAAAGGCACTCTAGTGGCAGGTATCACAGATCATTTCGTGCGAATTGTTCCCTCCCAGCCTGGCGATCCTCTGCCAGACGGTGGCGCTGATGATGCCGTTCTTAGCCTAAGCAGTCAGCCGCCTGGAATGCCGCTGGCTTATGCGGCCAAAGAGATTGTCGATGCCGGCTTTCTCGAACTTGTGCGATACGGGATTCGCCGCCCGGACGATCCTATCATTCTCAACTCTCTTAAAGTCGTAGACGTAGTGCTGAAGGTGGAGACTCCCTTCGGCACTTCATGGCATCGCTACAACCACGATGGCTACGGCCAGCGCGACGATGGAGGACCCTACGAGGGGCACGGCAAAGGAAGAGCTTGGCCACTGCTGACAGGGGAACGCGGACACTACGAGGTAGCGGCAGGAAGAGATGCGTCCAGCCACATCCGCTGGATGGAGGGGTTGGCCACTCCCACCTTTCTTATACCTGAGCAGTGCTGGGACGAACCTGATCGCGCAGAATCCGGCCTGCGTTTTGGGCGACCGACGGGTTCCGCTACGCCCTTACTCTGGGCACACGCGGAGTACATCCGCCTGCTCCGCTCTGCGCGCGAAGGCCGCGTCTTCGATCTCATCCCGGAAGTCGCCGAGCGCTACATTAACAAACCCCCAGGCGACCCCCTTATTCAGTTCTGGACTTTTGCTGCCCCTGCGACGCGGATTGCCCGGGGACATACGCTTCGAATCATGGCGAAGGCAGATTTTGAACTCCGATATTCCCTCGACAACTGGAGTCACGTTGAGACATCTAAGGCTGTAACCACTAGTGTCGGAATCTATTTTGCGGACATTCGAGTTCCGAATGAACAGGAACCGCCACTTACCTTTACCTTTCTATGGTCCGATTCGCAGCATTGGGAGAATCGGGACTTTTCGGTTGAAATGACCGAGTCCGCTCAGAAGTAATGAGCCAGCTTACAGGCCGCTCGTTCGTCCATGAACGGAAGGTTATACGTCAAAGCAGATGGTGTTTGGCGGAATGTTTGCACGTTAAGCAACTGAAATTATCGTGCCGCCTTGACGCTACCTTTGGTCCTCTTGAGGTCCGCTTTGAGCGTGAGCCCTTGGCGCGCTGCGTCCTATAGGAATCTTGTCGTCGAGTTAGTGAAGGGATGCCCGGTTTTATCAAATGGCTAATGCGTGGAGATTGACCGTATTTGGTCAGATCGCAGTGGACGTGACTTGTTCGTTGGAATTGTGTTCGAAGGCTTGGATAATCCCCCGCCTGGCTTTGGCCTTTCAAGTGCTTAGGTGCAGGCAGGCATGGCCGAAGGTGTGCGAATGACACACATAGACAATATGCGCTCTCGCCAGAACGTCAGATCGACCGCGATCCGCGGTGCCCTGTTAGCCTGCACCGTTCTTCTCCAAGCCCAAAGCACGCCCCCGTCAACAGCTACGCAACTTCCGCTGTCCGGGAGGCAAGGCCAAACCGGATCGGTGTCTACCACTCAAGCCACCACCAACGCAGGCGGCGCCGCTAGCGTGAATCTGCTGAACAGCTCAGTAAACGTGCAGGGCCCCTATTCCGGCAGCATTCCGACAGCGACGAACACAGGTACCACGTTGCGGTTGAGTTTGGATAACGCCCTCACGCTCGGCCTCCGTTACAACCTCGGAGCGCTCAGCCAAAGTAATGCATTGCAGCAGGCCGAAGGACTCCGGCGGGTCGCATTCAGCACGCTCATGCCTCATCTCGACTCGGTGGTGACAGAGAATGTCGTGCAGAGCAACTTACGAACACTCGGGGTTAACGTGCCTGGCATTCGCGCCGTCGTCGGGCCGTTCAACTATTTCGACGCGCGCGCCGCCCGTCTGAATCAGACGATTTTCGATTTCGTGCGCTTGGGGAATCTGCGGAGCGCCACCGAAACTGTAACCGCTGCCAAAGAATCGGCCCGCGACGCGCGCGATTTGATTGTGCTGGCCGTGGGTGGCGCTTACTTGCAACTCACCGCGAGCAACGCGCGCATTGCCGCGGCGCAAGCCCAAGTGGATTCGTCACAGGCGGTCTATCAGCAGGCTGCCGACCGCTTGCAGGCCGGTGTCGCCGCGCGCATTGATGTGACCCGCACGCAAGTGCAATGGCAGACCGACCGGCAGCGGCTGCGTTCCTTGCTGGGCGACCGCGATAGCCAGATGTTGGCGCTGGGCCGCGTGATTGGCCTGCCCCTGGGCCAGACCTTCAGCATTGCCGACAATTTTCCCTATGCTCCTCTTGCCGATCTAACGCTCGCGCAAGCGTTGGAACAGGCGGACCGGCAGCGTGCCGATCTGGCCGCCGCGCAGGCCGGGGTGCGCGCCGCAGAGGCGGCCTTGCACGCCGCGCACGCTGAGCGCTTGCCGAACTTGAACCTGTCCGCGGACTATGGAGCGGCGGGCCTGCGGCCAACCACCGACGCGCACGGCACGTTCACCGTGTCCGGCACCTTGACCATTCCGCTTTACGAGGGCGGCCGCATTCGCGGCGATATTGAACAGGCGGAAGCCTCCGTCCACCAGCGGCAGGCGGAACTGGCGGATCTGCGCGGACAAGTAGACCGGGATGTCCGGCAGGCCTTCATCGATCTGGGCGTGGCGGGGGACCAAATAGCAGTTGCCGCCAGCAACGTCGATCTGGCCCACGAAACGCTGCGCCAGGCGCGCGACCGTTTCGCCTCCGGCGTCGCCGACACGGTGGAAGTAGTGCAGGCCGAACAAGTCGTCGTCCAGGCAGACAACGATTACATCAGCGCGGTGTTCGAGCACAATCTGGCCAAGGTCTCGCTCGCTCGGGCACTGGGCGCGGCGGAGCGTGGAATCCGCCAATTTCTCCTGAAATAAACATGCCTCCCTACAAAATCCAGCGGCATGGGCCAGACAACAACATCTTGAGGGGTAGATGACCATGCCAGAACAAAATGCGGCGAACGAACGCGACCAAAGCCATGACGGGCACAGAAGTCTAGTCATCCAAGACGACGTACCTGAGTCAGTAATCGGTTCTCTTTTCTACGAGCAGGGGCGGCTCAGGGCAGATCTTGATCGACTGCTGAATGCCCCAGTCCCTAAGCCGGACGAGAAGCCTAAGGACGCTTCGCCAGCAAAAGAGAAGGAAGACGGAAAAGATGACGCCAAGGATGCTGGCGAGAAAGAAGAAAAGAAGGAGCCGTTTATAAAGCGCTCGGCGGTTTGGGTGAAGACGCATCCCATCGCTACCGTGGCCATCCTCGTTCTGCTTTTGGCGTTGCTCGTGGGTGGGTGGTTTCTGTGGAATTACCTGCAGAGCTACGAATCAACCGACGACGCCCAGGTGGATGGTCACATGAATGCGATCGCCAGCCGGATTGCTGGCACGGTGACGGCGGTTTACGTGGAAAACAATCAAAGTGTGGAGCGGGGCAAACTGGCCGTAGAACTGGATCAGCGAGACTATGAGGTCGCGCTTGCTCAACAGCGAGGCAA
>PMSX01000095.1 GCA_003167495.1 Bryobacterales bacterium
ATGGGCCTTCACCCTCCACTAATCAGTTTCGAACGAAAAAAGAATCTGGCCCTCGGCTAGTGCAAGCTCCGGCTAGACTGCAACATTGGCCGGTATATTAACCCTTTATGAGAGTGCCGCTAACCGTTGTGGCACAAAGACCATTGTGGGACACCCTCCATTCGTCGATATTGCGCCGGTGTCTGCTGAAAACCTGTAGAATTGTAGTTAGAGGGCCAATTTGTATGGGTTTGTTTAATTGGTTTGAAAACGAAAAAAGCTCAAGTGAGCTCGCGCATGAGCAGGCTTATAACGCGGGTCGGGAAAGCAAGGACAACGGCGTCTTTGGAACTTTGCTTGATTGGGTCATCAATGATGATGACGATCATAGAGTCGATCCATCCGAGTTGCGCGTGACCGACGTCCCTGAGTCAAAACGTTCTGTGGTTGAGCCATCCGAATGCTTCTCTGTGGTTCCGCCGAACAAATCGCTAAACAAGCCCATCGCGGGTCTCCTTTCCATCTCCAGTCTGCAACGAATTTACGAGAGTGCCGATGCAAGCCGACCCCTTGGTTGAAAAACATGGACGTGTCCGCGCGAAAAGTTGGTGTCCCTAAACCTAACTCTTATGGGACGGTCCGTTTCGTTCACACTTGGTGTGAGTTTGCCTGTTACGCAAATAACGTATATACTTACGCAATATGCGAAAGTTGCGGACCCTCGATGCACTGCTGCCGAAGACCCGCCAGGGGATACTGGCGGCCACACTCGTGCAGCCCGAGAAGGCATGGTATGCCTCGGAACTGGCGCATCGGCTTGGCGTCCCCTCTTCCAGCTTGCAGCGAGAGCTGCACGATTTGAGCGAGGCGGGCATCCTTAAGACCTACCAGCAGGGGCGCATGGTCTACTATCAGGCGAACCGCGACTCGCCTATCTTTCCCGATTTGCGCGGCCTGCTGCTCAAGACCGCCGGGCTAGTCGATGTCCTGGCGCAGGCGCTCAAGCCCGTTGCAGCGAAGGTGGCGACGGCGTTCGTCTACGGCTCCATCGCCGCAGGTCGCGAGGAGAGCGACAGCGACATTGACCTGATGGTTGTGGGTCAGGTGTCGCCTGAGGATCTCGCATTGCCGCTCAGGCGCGCGCGGGAGTCGCTGGGCCGCGAGATTAATCCCACAGTCTACACTCCTGCGGAATTCCAGCGGAAGCATGCGGCGAACGACCCGTTTCTGAAACAGGTAATGGACAAGCCCAGGCTCGTTGTGTTAGGAAACAAGGATGAGCTGGGCAAAGTTGCTGGCGGATAACCGGGTGACCGCGCTCCCGCCCAGCAAGGCGGAGCTCGACAATCTGCGCTCCATCGTAGCCCGTAGCCTCAAGGACGTAACCGCCGTGGGCCTTTCCGCAGATTACCGCTTCGTCATGGCCTACGATGCCGCCCGGACGCTATCGCTGCTGGTGGTGCGGGCGGCCGGTTATCGGCCCCGTACCGTGGGCGGGCATTACAATACCTTCCTGGCACTGGAGGCGGCCGACACAGCCTTCGCAAAATTGTCTGCTTATTTCGATGGTTGCCGGATGAAGCGGAACCAGTGTGAATATGATTTTGCCGGCGGCGTGACCGACACGGACGCCGACGCCCTGCTCAAATCCGTTAATCAGTTCGCCGTGGATGCCGAGGACTGGGTCAAGGCGCGCTATCCCCAATTGTGTTAGGCGGTAATTGTGCGCCATCCAGGATGAAATCGCGGTTGTTACGGATGTAGGTCCAATTCAGCAACGCTAGCCCGACCATTTTCCGCTGCCGCAGAGCGTGTTGGGAGCAAACTGAATTCCATAATCAAGGTCACATTCATTGGCTTGTTGTCCCAGTATCTACCCTTAAAGAGACAGAAGAAAAGCAAGCGGCGGGGCAGGCAGCGCCTTGAAGTCTTCAGCCGTCATTCATCCGCTGGCGATGGGGTATCGTCTTGCTTGTCCACCGGAAACGATCAATGTCACTTACCGACGACATTTCTGTAGCACCGACGACTTTTGTTGTCATTGACTATAGCGGGGCAGGGAAGAAGTCGGAAAGCCTCCCGTCCCGAAACTTAACCCTTACGGGACTGTGCTCACGTGGTTTTTGGCCCGCGAAGCTAGGGAAAGAAGCCGTCTGGTTTTCGTTCTAAAACCCTGACGCCTTGGGTGGCGTAAGTGGTATCGGCTGACGGGAGAACTCTTTCACTTGCGCACCAAATGCTTCCACGGCTGCTTTCTCCAAGCCGTCATAGACAATGCTTAACTTGGCGATGTCGTTGCCGTAGTCGGCCTGCAGGTCCTCGTCGTCGCTGGCCTTGGCGGTGGCTGACCATTGCGCTTCGCAGACGCGCAACGCTTCAAGGATGTACCGTGCCCGCCATTCATCAAGGGTGATTTTCATAGTTTGCGCGTCCTTTCCAGCTTCAGGGCCAGCTTGGAAAGCAAGCCCGTGTACTCACTTAAAGTCATATCAGATATGGGGCATAAAAAGTAGTGCTCGGGCAAGCCTCCGGGGTTGAGAATGGAGGCCATATCGGGATTGAGCGCCAGCCCGGACGGCATCGGCAAATTCGCGGGGAGCTTCCAAACATAGCCGGTTGCAACTTTTTCGATGCGCTTCAGGCGTGCTTCCGTAATCAGCGATATGCCTTTGCCGTTGGCGACAACCATTACAATACCGTTGCGTTCGTAGGTGTTCACGTCGTCGGCCCTGACATTGTGAAGCTTGGGCGATGTCGAGTTGCCGAGGCGGTAAAGATCTTCGTCCAGCATGTAGAGGAGCTGGGGCGCTTGGGTCGTCATAACTTATCGAGGGTAGCAGTGGCCGCTGCCGATGTGTGCACAGCAGGCCTGCTGATTTCCCCCAAGGTAGGTGTCCTCAGTTTTTAATGCGGCGGTCGATGGTTAACGGTTTGTCGGGGTCGTATTCAAAGAGCGGTTTGACGGGTTCGCGGACGGGCACCGGCTCTGCTTTGAACTTGCGCATTCGTTCACGGGCTTCGGCGTAGCGGTCATTGCTTGCTGTGGATACGGTTGCCATCGGCGCTGCTGTTTCCACAGCGGCGGACTCAGCAGTGCGCGGGTTCTCGCGTCTTTGAACAAAGCGGCGCAAAGTTTCGTAGGCGACATCCATCTTGCAATGTTCGTGCAGAATCCGCTGAATCCGGCGGTAACTGCGGCCCTGCCGCCGCCAGCGAAGAATGTAATCGCGGAGCGGTTCGAGCTTGGAGCGCGGTTCGGCGGCCGGCAGATTCTCCAGGCGTTTCAGCAGTTCTTCGCTCGGGTTTTGGTCTGTCACGTTTCATTCCTCCAAGGGTGTTGCCATTCTTTTTGAGACCACGCGCAGCTAGTCTCCGGGTCACTTTCGTGTAGCGGGACCGTCCGTCTCTGGCAATTCCACCATGGGTTTTTTGGCAGGGTGGGCGCGGGATTTGACAAACTCAAAGAGCGTACTCGGGGCGACCGGAATGTTTAAATGCTCTTTGAAGAACTTGGAGATTTCGGTATAGCTGCGACGCTTCCGGCGCAACTCGCGAATCACATCGATGTGTGGTTCGAGCCGCGAGCGCGGCTGTCGTTCTGGGATGTTGTCGAGGAGTTTTCGAATGCGTTCGTCCATGCCAATGGCCTCCTTTAACGATACCTCTACTGATTTGCACATGATCTTCGAACGATCTGCAATTGGCTGACAAACAATCCCAAAATGATCTACAAATGATCTAAAAACGACTGTCAAATGTATTGGAAATGTAAACCATCTGGCAACCAAATGACTGACAAATGATTGGAATGTTTTAAAATGTCAACCAAATGTCTACCGAACGACTGCCAAATGACCGGCCAATATGATTCGCCTTCATTCGGTTTGTGTTCGGTTCGCTGGTTTGCTTAAGCCGAAGGCTTAAGGATAGTGTCTTGGTAGTTACTTCTTTAATGCTTCGGTTCGATTTCGCTTCTCGATTCGCCTACATTCTGCTATAGTGCTTCGTAGCGGCTTTACGCCAATTCTTCAACCTAGCCACGGCTCTTTCCTTTCGCGCCACAAACGCGCAGAAAAAACCGCGCTCCTCACAGCCGAACCATGGGAATGTTTGACTACATCACGTGCCTCTATCCGTTGCCCGAGAGTCTACCGCCAGGCGAGCGCTTTCAGACCAAGGACCTGACCAACGCTCTCCTGGAGTACACGATCACGGCTGATGGACACCTGCAGGAAGACTCGGCCTCAGAGGACCGGACCGACTTCACCGGCACCATCGAACTCTACTGGAGCAATGTGGTCGCCTCCGGCCCGGGACTCTATACTCGCACCGGCGAAGACGCTCACGTCTTGGAATATCGCCTCACGTTTGTCGCTGGTTCGGTTTCGGTCGTCAGCGTCGATGAGCTGAAGAACGAATATGAGCCCGTCTTAGCATCGTCCAAGTTCCCTTTATGGAAGATGCCCTCGGCTGAGGAGCGACGCTCGTTTGAAGAGCGGAGCCGGGAACCCCTTACCGGGAGAACCATGTGGCTCTGGTGGGGTGGACACAAAACCGGCTACGCCGTGAAGGTCGTCGTCGAAAGCGAGCACCAATTGGTCCTCCAGGCCGAAGATGATCGCTTTCAAATTCTGGACCGATCCTCCAGAGACCGGCTCCTCTTCGATTCCCAGGAGGATGGCCTCCGTTACACAACCGAGCGCCAGGCCGAGTGGGAGCGTCGACGTAAGGAATACGACGAAGCCATTCAAGCACGCGGTGCGAATGTTCAGCGTCCGGACGGCGCCCCATGACGCCGGTCTTCACCATTACCAATGCCGTTACCTCGGCCTTGACTCGCATCGAGCGAGCGCGTGGCTTCCTGCAGGCGGCGCGTTTGTCCGACGATTGGCTCACCGGCATGCAGCAGCGCGCGCTCGTTCTCGAAGCTCATTATTCCACTCACATCGAAGGCACCCATCTCACGCTCGACCAGTCGGAAAAGCTGCTGGCCGGTGAAGCGCTGGGCGACGTCGATCCCGACGACGCACGCGAACTTCTCAACTACCGGGAAGCCTTTGACCTGGTCGCCGCTTACCTCGGCAGTGGCGAACCGATCACCGAAGGCCTGTTGCGCGAGATTCACAAACGCCTGGTCCAAAACGTGCGCGGCAATGCCGGTTCGCCCGGCGAGTACCGCCACATTCAGAACTACGTCGCCAACTCCCTCACCAAGGAAATCATCTATACGCCGCCGTCTCCGCTCGCTGTGCCGGCGCTCATGGCGGAGCTGGTGTCGTGGCTCGGCGCCGACACCGGCATCCATCCGGTGCTGATCGCCGCCATCGCCCAGTTTCAGTTGGTCCATATTCATCCGTTCGTCGATGGCAATGGCCGCACCGCCCGGCTGCTGTCCACCTTGTGTCTGTACCGCTCCGGCTACGACTTCAAACGCCTCTTCACTATCAGCGAATACTACGACCGCAATCGCACCGCCTACTATCGGGCGCTGCAGACCGTGCGCGAGCAAAACCTCGACCTGACCGGCTGGCTGGAATATTTCACCGAAGGCCTGGCCACGCAGCTGGCCGAAGTGCAGCACAAGGGCGAGCTGCTCATTCGTCAGGATGTCCTCACCCTCAAGTACGGCCTGTCGGAACGCCAGAAGGCGGCGGTCGGCCTGGCCTTGCGGCAGCCGGCCTTCGGCATCCAGGACTTGGAGGCGATCCTGCCGGGCGTTCATCGCCGCACGCTGCAGCGCGAACTGAAAGAACTGCTCGATCAAGGCGTGTTTGTGGCCAGCGGGGCCACCCGCAATCTCTCGTACTCTCTGGCGAAATAAACCATGCGCGGGCTTTTGCGACAGTTTCGCGACAGATTTTGCGACAGAGATTGTCGCGAAACGGAGGCACCGCCGTGCTGACCATCCGCGCTCTCTCGGGCGGGGAAACCTACGCCTCGCGGCATCTGTCCGCCAATGACTACTACGCCGAGGGGGAACGCATTCGCGGCCATTGGATGGGCCGCGGTGCCGAGCTGCTGGACTTGAAGGGTGAAGTGGCCCTGGAGCAGTTCGACGCCGTCCGCCAGGGCCTCCATCCGTCCACCGGTGAATTCCTCCGCCCGCGTCAGAATGTCGACCGCTACAACGAAAAGGGTGAGCGGCTCAGCTCGGCGCGCAGTCTGTACGACTTCACCGTCTCGGCGCCCAAGTCGGTTTCGGTGCAATCGCTGGTGGATCCCCGCCTGCGCGACGCCCATACGCAAGCGCTGGCTGAAATGGCAAGCGAGATGGAGCTGCTGGCCGGGGCACGCATTCGGCAACAGGGCAACTTGTATGAAAACCGCTGCACCAGCAACCTAGTGATCGCCGCTTATCATCACGACACCAGCCGCGAACTCGACCCGCAACTGCATTCCCACCTGGTCACCGCCAACCTGACCTATGACGGCACGGAAGGCCGCTGGAAGACGCTGCAAGCGACCGACATCTACGAGCAGCGGGCTTACCTTTCCGAGGTCTACCGCAACGCCCTAGCGCGTTCTGTGCGCGAATTGGGCTATGAGACGGTGGACCGCTTCGACCAGGGCCGCGAGCGTGGCTTTGAGATTCAAGGCATCGCCACCGAGACGCTCGAGAAATTCAGCCAGCGCAGTGAACAGCGCGATGCTGCCATTGATGCTTTTGCTCTCAAGAAGGGGCGCCTGCCCACCAACAAGGAAATTGCCGTGCTGGTCCGCGAATCACGGCAAGACAAGCTGCTCGAGATCTCGACCGCCGAAGTGAAAGAGCGGCAGTGGGCGCGCTTCACTCCCGAGGAACGAGTCCAGCTGGCAGAGTTGCACGTCCAAGCGTTGCGGCGCGGCCCGGTTCAATCGTCGGAACAAACGACTGCCGCCGATTCCCTGCTCTATGCTCGCGAACATCTATTTGAGCGCGTCTCGGTCACCCACGATTACGAACTGAAAACCGAAGCGCTGCGCCATGGGCGCGGGCACATGCAGCTCAGCGACTTGAAAGTCGCCGTCTTGCTCGAAGAGCAGCAAGGTTCCCTTCTGAAAGCCGGGACGGAAGTCGCCACGCGTGAGAGCGTGAACCGTGAGCGCGCCATGCTCGAAATCGTGCAGAAGGGACTGGGGCAGTATCCGCGACTCGGCGGTGCACGGGAGTTTGTGGTTTCCGACCGGCTGCGGCCGGAACAAAAGCATGCCGTGCAGGCGCTTCTCGATTCGCACGATCTGGCGGTGAACTTGCGCGGCGCGGCCGGCACGGGCAAGACCGCCACGCTGCAAGAGCTCCAGCGCGGTCTCTTCGAAGGCGGCCGGGACGTGATAGCGGTAGCGCCCACGCGCGCGGCGGTCAACGAACTGCGCGCGGTGGGCTTCTCGTATGCCATGACCATCGAGCGTTTACTACAGGACAAATCGCACCAGGCCGCGCTCACCGGTAAAGTGCTGATCGTGGATGAAGCGGCCATGGTGTCCAGCCGTCAGATGGCGGAGCTGCTGCAGCTGGCCGAGCGTAGCCGCGCGCGCGTCGTGTTGAGCGGCGATACGCAGCAGATCCAGAGCGTGGAAGCCGGCGATGCCTTGCGCGTGTTGGAACAAGGAACCCAGATGAAGAGCGTGTCGCTGCGTCAAGTGCAGCGTCAAACGCTCGAAGAATACCGGAGTGCGGTGGAAGAACTGCGTCTCAATCCGGCGCGCGGCTTCGAGCAGTTGGAACAAATGGGCGCGGTGCGCGAAGTCGATTGGCAATTGCGGCCGCAGGAAGTGAGCCAGGCCTACAGAGAAGCTCTTGCCGTTCCGAATGCCAAAGGCCAGACGCGCGAAGTGCTGGTGGTGGCGCCCACCCATGAAGAGATCCGGCGCTTGACCGAAGCCATCCGTGGCGAACGTCAGCGCGCCGGCGAACTGGGGCGAGGCGAAACGCTAACACGGTATGTACCGTTGAACTGGACGCAAGCCCAGAAGCAGGACACCAAGCGTTACCAGCCGGGCCTGGTGCTGTCCTTCCACAAAGCGACCAAAGACGTCGGCAAGAACGAAGCGGTGGAAGTGGTGCGGGTGGAAAAAGACAAATTGACGGCACGCAAAGAAAGCGGCCAGGAGATCACGCTGACGCGCCGCCAGGCACAGGCCTTTTCGGTGCATGAGAAACGAGAGATCGAAGTGTCTGCCGGTGACAAGCTTTTGCTCGAAGCCAACCGCTGGGAGCCCAAATTGCGGGTGACGAACGGCGAACTAGTGACGGTGGCGCGGATAGACCAAGGGTGCATCGAACTGGCGGACGGGCGGACCTTGCCGGCCAATTACCGGACGTTCGATCACGGCTATGTGGTGACAGCGCATCGCAGCCAAGGGCAGACGGTGGATGCGGTGATTGTGTCGGGCGACCGCATGTCGAAAGAGTTGTTCTATGTAGCGGCCACGCGCGGCCGCGAGAGCCTGACGGTGATTACCAGCGACAAAGAACAGCTGCGCGAAGCGATTGGCATTTCTGGCAAGCGAACCTCGGCCACGGAATTGGCACACAAGGCCGAGCAACAAAAGCAACTGGCGCAGCGGTTGCCGGAGCTGCGCTTCGGGCACAGTCTCGGAGCATCTGCGGATTTTGCATTGTGGCGATCGGCTTCGCTGGCCGCCGAAGAGCGGCTGCGGCCAGCTATTCAGCCGGACATAGCATCGACTTTACAGCAGCGACAGGAAAAGAAACAGGAAATGGAGATCGATCATGGCTTCAGCATCGGCTTCTAGTAGAGCTTGGCGGATAGCGGAGAACGGCCGGGCGACGTCGCTGGTCGTGCAGTTGCGGCAGCGGGTTTATGTGCTGCCCTGGAGTTTGTTTTTGTATGCAGAGGGCACCGACGCTGAAGTGAGGGCGCAGTTTCATACGCATACAGTGCTGGTGCAAGGGGCGGGTCTGACTTCCCTGCTCTCCGACGTGGCCGGTCAATCCGTTAGCCAATTGGCTGAGCCGGATCGCACGGCAAAATTCACGCAGAGTACCGGGCCGCAGTTGAGTGCCCTATCAGTCAGCGAAAACAAATAATCGGCTAGTGGGGCACTGAGAACGAATCGCGGTCAATCCCTGCTTACCCTTCCCTTCGCAAGGGTGCCGCTTCGCTCCTGTGTTTGCAAGGGCACGCCCTCCGTGTTTTGGTTCCTTCCGCTTCGCTCCCTCCAAAAAATCGCTCACGCGATTCGCTAACCCTTTGCAACCTTCGGAGACTTCGCAATTTGCTCTGCCTAGGAAGCCTAAGCCCCCAGGAAGAAGCAGCAAAAGCCGCTTAGCTCCTTTTCATGAAGGAAGCAACTGGTACCTGAACACCGCGAAATTCTAATGTTTCACCCATGCGAGCCTCTGTTGTTCCTTCAGTCGTCATCACAGTAACGGTTTGAGTTTGGCGATAGATCAGCCAGACTTGTTCCGCACCGTGCTCCAGATAGAGAACAGCTTTGCGCTGCAGCTTGCGATTACTGGGCGAAGCAACTTCCACTGCAAGTTCGGGCGATCCTTCGAGCCAGCCGTCGTTATCTTCTGCCTGATTCCAGCGTTCGATCGACACGGCCGCCAAATCTGGTGCCGGCATTGAAATGCTGCCCAGAACACAGGAGAAATCAGAAGGCAGGACGAAGCCGGCATCTTTTAGTTTGGCGAGCCGCTCTCGCAAACGATCAACGATAGCGGCATGCCACACTTTCGCGGCAGGGGACACGATGAGTTCTCCTTCAATGAGTTCTTCCTTCTGGCCGTCCTCGCGGTCCGGTCGCAGCATGAACTCTTCCAGCGAAAGCGGGCTATTTAATACCGTGCTCACAGAATTTGATTATCCCAGAAAGAATCTGTTTCGACAGCGTCGTGATGGTGTTTCAGCGTACGTATTCAAATGGTGAACCGAATGCGCGTCGAGCCGGATCTTTTGTCTGTGCCGAAAAGGATAGGTGGGCTCGCGGATCTTCATTTCGGCTGCAGAAGCCGCTCAAAGCGGGCCACAACTTCGTCGTGGTCAACGAGCTCACCACGGTCGGCCTGCTCAATACCTGTAGCGGCTTGAGATCATAAA
>PMSX01000096.1 GCA_003167495.1 Bryobacterales bacterium
TCGAAGCCATTTTTCTCTTTGCTCTTTTCGGCTCTTATCTTTAGGAGGTCGTTTAGAGATTTGTGGAAGGCGCGGGTGTGAGTGGTTTGATAGCGGAGGTAGAGCGAAAACATTTTAGTGTCGGTGATTTGGCTGGTTTGTTGATCAAAGCAGCCATTTTGGAGGTTTTGCGCGCGGTTGGCAAGCCAGTGGGATTCGGCCATCGTTGTCACTAATATGGATTCGGTTTCGGAGGTGGGTTGATGTTCGGCGCCGAGAGCGGCTTTCAAAAATTCGAAGCCATTGGGGTCTTCGGATGGGAGAAGAACGAAGGTTCCGTTGTGTCGAGCGAGGCCGTGGGAGGTGTGGTTTTGGGAGGAAGCGGCGCGGCCTGACTCGCTCTTCGGGCCAGTGGATTGCTGCGCGTTGGCGCGGTTGGCAGCGAGTTGGGCTTCGGAGACGTGCCCTTTAGGGTCGCTGACGCTCCCTGGCTCGATTTCGACGCTAGTGTTGGGTTGGAAAGTTTGGCGCACGGCGGCGCGGCGTTGAGCACGGTTCGGCATAGGTGGTTGTGTCCTTTCGATTAGAAAAAGCCCGGCGGCGAGTGAACGCCTGCGCCGAGATCAATCTGGTTGAAACTTAGCGTGCTTGGGTCCGGAAGTGAACGCTCAGCGAATTGTATAGAGGGCAAGTGCCGTTCTTAGAACGAGATACGGGCGGAAAATATTTTTTGGAATTTGTGAACGACTAGTTGGTCTTCACGACTTTCCGGCGTGGTCCCCATATTCCCAGTCATAGGGGACCCCGGTATCGCCGAGAATAAACCTGACCAGCCGGGCGAAACCAGCCTCGGAGCGAACATCGTTCGAGAGAATCAAGACGCAACGCTGGGTGGCCTCTAGGCAGACCATGGTGTTGGCGGTCTGGCCGTCGTGGCCTCCTTTGTAGAAACCGTGGCCCTGCGGGCCGTCGAAGAGCGTGACGCCCAGGCCAGAGTAAAGGTCTTTGCGCTGCTCAGTTGCCGGTAGATCAGGGAGGAAGAGGGGAAACAGACTGGCAGTGGTTACATGCAACACCGGCCGTGTGATCTCGGCGCGCGATGCAGGGCTCAGACCATCGCCGCTCACCAGGGCAGCGGTAAACTTCGACAGGTCGGAAATGGTCGTATTCATTGATCCAGCCACGCGTACCTTGCTGCGCTTCTCATGTGGCTGCGGCTGACCCTGATCGTTCCAGCCATCGGCGACGTTGGTGTCGCCGTTGTGCCAAACGAGACTTGTACGCGTCATCCCCAAACGGTCGAAGTTGGCCTTGGTTAGATCGCCGACATCCAGACCCAAGCCTTGCGCCTTGCGGCCATGTTCGATTACGAATTGCAGCAGGATGAGGCCTTCGCCCGAATAGCTGAACCGCGTGCCAGGTTCGAAATGAATGTGCAGCTTCTGGTCTGGTTCGATGAACCAGAAGTTGCTGAATCCGGTGGAGTGGGTCAAGCACATACGAGGGGTGATCTTTTTCCAGCGTGGATCGCCGGCGAGGTCCTTGTACGGTCCGTATTTGTCTGGAAAAACTGGATCAGGGCCATAGCTCGGCAACGGCATGTCGAGATCGGCCTCGATCGGAGTATCGAGTTTGAGTTTGCCTTGATCGACCAGCTGCATCACCGTGTATGCGAATACGGTCTTGGTGAGCGATGCGCCGTACATGACAGTGTCGGTGGCCAGCCGATCTCCCTTGGCATTGCGGATCCCGTACGACTGCACATAGCCGACCTTACCGTGATCGATTACCGCGACGGCCATGCCGTTGGCGTGGGTGTTGGTCATGATTTTGCCGACTTCCGCGTCAATCGCGGCTCCGCTCGGTAAAGTTTGCGAGACAGCCGCGAATGGAAGACAAAAGACAGCCCAAAACAGAAGAGCGCCGAAGAACCTTTGCATAAAGTACCTTCCTAAACCTGATAGCTGATTATCTCCAGATCGTAAACGCAAAAATGGGGACAGCCAGCACGCGATGGTTGGGCGGGCGGCTTCGTATCGGACTGATCGCGGGCGCTGTGGCAGTCCCCACCTTTGCTTGGTTGAGGCTCGAGATACGGGAAGTCAAAGACTAGAAGACGAAGCCGATTAGCACGCAAAGTATAGGAGAGGGTAGAATATTGTTCATGCCACGTACGCCGAAATTCATTTTGTAAGGAGACCCGTCGCTATGCGTTTCGCTTTTGTGCGCAATATTTCCCCTCAACTTTTTTTGCTTGGCTTGGCCTTGCTTTCGGTATCGCGGCCCGCCTGGGCACAAGCCACCGGTACTATTGTCGGCAGTGTCACCGATCCTAGCGGCGCTGTCATTCCATCGGCCAAGGTCACAGCCAAGCGCGTCGACACTGGCATTTCACAGTCTACCGTAACCACCGGTTTCGGAACGTATACCCTGGCGAATCTTCAAGTGGGCACTTATGACATCAGTGTAGAGAGCGGCGGCTTCAGGACGGCGCAAGCCACCGGGGTCACTCTGGACGTGAGCCAACAGCGCGAAGTGAATTTCAAATTGAGCTTGGCCGGTGTTGCCTCTTCCGTAGAAGTGAGTACCGCTCCGCCTCTTATTAATACGACCGATGCGACGGTGGGTGGCCTCGTCTCAGAGGAGCAAGTGCAAACCCTGCCGCTTAACGGGCGCAACATTGCTGGACTCGCCATGATGCAGCCCGGCATGGCGCAAGATACCGGCAGCATGGGATGGATGGGACCGCAATGGATCAGCAATGGGAATCGCGGTGAAACGATGACGGCCACTCTCGACAACGCCGACGTGAGCGACGCTGAGATGGGCACTCTTCAGTTCACCAATTTCAATCTTGACGCGATTGCCGAATTCAAGATTCTGCAGAACAATTATTCCGCGCAATACGGACAAGGCGGCGGCACGATTACTCAAATGGTAAGCAAGACCGGCACAAATGAATTTCACGGCAGCGCTTTTGAATTCATACGCAACAACGCTATCGACGCGCGCAACTTTTTCGCCACCTCGGTGCCTCCGTTCAAGCGTAACGAATTCGGCGTCACTTTCGGCGGCCCCATCAAGAAAGATAGAACGTTCTTTTTCTTTCAATATGCCGGCCTTCGGCAGGTGCTAGGCGAGCCTGATATCGTGGAGGTCCCCACGCAAGCAGAACGAAACGGCCAAATCACTGCGAATGTCACCAACAGCGCTGGTCAGACCGTTGCCGATCAGCTGCAAGTGCCACTGAATCCCGTGGCGCAGCAGATTCTCAATAAATATCCGCTGCCGAATCAGCCGGACGGAATCTTTGGGGCCAACACGTTTAACTTCATGTTCTCGCAGCCAACCATCGACAACCAGTATTCGATCCGCCTTGACCATCGCTTCTCCGACAAAGACACCATTTTTTTCCGCGCCTCCCTCGCTAGCCAGACCGCGAAGGAAACCGACCCGTGGGCCGCCGAACTGGGAGGCTCGAATTTTTCGACCAGCAATATCGGCGACGCTCGCAATTACACCATCAGTGAAACGCGACTTTTCTCACCTACTCTGCTGAACGTGGCCAGCTTTACTCTGAACCGCGGCATAGAAGGCGTCCCCGAGGCCCCCGCCGAAGAAGACACTACCGCTACCGTCTTTCAAGACGGCAGCTTGCAAGGCTGGGGACCGGATACCTTCGAGACCAAATATGTCACCACCGTCTTTGATTACAAGGACAACGTAGTTTGGACCAAGGGCCGTCACTCTTTTAATATCGGTGCACAGTTTCGCCGCGAATGGGATAACGGCACGGGAGTCACCTCCATCGGCCCCAGCGGTATCTTTTACTTCAACGCCGGCACGGCCCTCATAACGGCGATTCCGTCCAGCAACGGCGGCCCTGACTTAGCGGTTGGTTCGCCAAGTCCCAGCGGATTGGTGAGCATGATGGAAGGCGACGACGTCAACTACGCGCGCGCTACTACCGTTCCCGGTTTTGGACCGGCTGGCGGCGGCGGCGTCTGGTGGGGCTTGCGCCGCTGGACCTTCGCCGGCTACTTGCAGGACGATATCAAAATCAACCGCGCCATCACTCTGAACCTGGGCCTGCGCTACGAATACGCCTCCGTTCCCACTGAGGTGGGAAACCGTTTCGCCCGACCCGACGACCAGGGGAGTCTTTACGGAGACTTCGTCGTCAACCCGCAACCGCTCTGGAAACCAGATTATGTGGCGGGTAATTTCGCACCGCGCTTCGGCCTGGCCATTAATCTTGGTAAAGGCACTGTTCTGCGCGGCGGCTTCGCGATTTTCACCAACATGATTCCGACGGTTTATCCCGATCAGGCTTTGGTGAATTTCCCGTTGGCATCGCTCAATTACTTGCCGAATGCTACCTATTCGCTCACTCCCGCCGCGGTTTCTCTTCCGCCTTTAACGAGTCTCTCCGGACAGGTGATCGCCGGCAATGGAAACAGCAAGACGATTCCGGCGAATACTCCCGTCAACATCGCACCCTACGCCGCCATTCTCGGTCCGCTGGGTGGGGATTATCCTTCAGACCAGTTGAAGAATGGGTACACGATCAGCGGCAATGTCACGCTCGAACATGAATTTCGTGGCGGCATCGCCGGGCAGGCATCTTACATTGCGAATAACGGCGTCGGGCTCTACAATCAGTCGTACCCCAACGCCTTCAACGGAGCGGAACCGCAATACACGCCTTACACCGACAAAACGCCCGGATTGGGCGAGCTCCAAGTGTTTTACAACGCCGCCCACTCCACTTATAACGGTCTTCAATTGCAAGCCCGCAGAATTTCCACCACGCATGGCGTTCAGTTTCAGGCCAATTACACCTGGGCGAAAGATATGACCGACGCTGATGCCGTCTGGAGTTCTGGTGGGGTCAGCGGCGGTATCAGCCAAAACAATCCCACATGCATAAGCTGCGAACGCGCAGCGGCGAGTTACAGCGTAGGTCAACGTTTCGTCGCTAATTTCGAATACGATCCTCCTTTAGCGGGAGTGGGCGCTCTTTCGCACATATCGAAGCGCTTGACCGACGGGTGGAAAGTACTCGGCATCTATAGTGCGCAAAGCGGATTTCCTTTCACCGTCGCCGGGCCTTACGGCAGCGTGGAGTATGGATACGATTCGTTCGATGGCTTCGGCGCACGCCCGTTTTTACTGGCCAAGCCGACCACAAGTTCCAGCGTCGGCAGTGGGCCTCAGTTTTTCTCCAATGCTGTGATCGGCGGATCGAATGAAGGCATCGGCACCGGCTTTTTCGGTCTGCCGACCGTCACCAGCCCGGTGAACGGCGCGGCCGCCCTCATCGCGCCCGGCAATTTGGGGCGCAATACGTTTACCGGACCCGGCTGGTGGAATCTGGATTTCTCGTTGATTAAAGAAACAAACATCACCGAACGGATCAAGACTCAATTCCGCGCCGAGTTCTTTAACGTCTTCAACCACGCCACGTTCGCCACTCCCGGCGAAATGCTGGGCTCCCCGAGCTTCGGCCTTTCGACCAGTACCGCCACCGCCGAGCGCCAAATACAGTTCGGCCTGCGCGTGATGTTTTAGCGCGGGTTCATCGTTCGCGAGCGCAGCCAATGCGCGACTCATTGGCTGCGACCGCGATAAAAGAGTGCAACGGTAGCCTGATAAACGTCACTAAATAGGCATAGAGCTAGCGCGCAAAACGTGCTAGTGGCTCTCCGAAAGGAGCCAGTGAATCGATATGTCTACTCTGTATGACCGACTGGACCACTGCAATCACGAAATCAAAAAGGCTGGTGCCGAAAATAAGCGACTGCACACGGAAGCGGAGCGTTTCGGCATCCTAATTTGGGAAATGGACAAGCGCAGTCAACGCGCATCAATTCTTGTAGAGATTGCGACACAGCGGCAAACAATTTGGGAACGGCTCTGAAGTTCCTAAGCATGCACGTATTTCTGAAAAGCTTGCTTACGCGCGCGGCTCGGAACGGAGATGCTGTCACAGGGTACTACCCCGATGGTTGATGCGCTGAGCCCAGCTGGTAATTCCAAGGGACCTTTGTTGTTGAACAGCGGAGCGAGAAAGATCCCATGCCTGTCGGCAATCCTGCCAATTTCTGCCACTCTCTCGCTGGTTATAAAGCCTCGTCCTTGGGAGAAAGGCTCAAACCTCTTGTCGAGTGCGAGAGCGATTCCTTCGAGAAGACAACCATGGACTACATTGGGAAAGGGGTGACGGTTGAGTATCCCATTCAAATCCGGCGAGAGTCTAAGATTGCCAGTGACTTGACCCAGGCCTCCATGAAACACCTTTGCACCCTGAGATCGAAGGGGCGCGAGGTTCTTGGGATAGCCCGCGTCACAGACTATCGCGTCCGGGCAAATGCCATTCAAAACGAAAGATGGCGACGGGAGGCTTGCGGCACAGATCGCTATGTCGGCCTCACAGTCGAACTGTTGCGAGCCAGACGCAATTTCGACCTGGCATCCGCCGGCTCGTAACTGAACTGCCAGCGTGTTCAGTCTGTCCTGATTGCGAGCCCGTAACAGCAGCCTGTTCACGAAGGGAGCGAGACAGCGCGCACATCCGGAGCCCACGTCACCGGTAGCTCCCACGATCAGTAGCGTGGACTCGGCCAGGTTACGCTGCGCAAGCGCACACATTCGTTTGATTCCCTGCACGATAAAACAAACGGTCAGAGTGTTCCCTGTAGTAAAGACGGTTTCACCTCCGCTCGGGAGGTTAGCGACGTTCCCCTCTATAAGAATTGAGCTAAAACCTCCCAAGCTTACGATCTTTGCATTTGATTTAACGGCGCAAGCCGCAGCCTGTTTCACGCGTGCAAGATTCGCCCGCAAATTCTCTGGCCCCAATTCATCGGGTGGGATAAAGCAGTCGATGTAAAGACCGTGCGCACGTGATCCGGTAACAGAATCCACGTCGACACTGCAGATCGGTCGTGGAGGGATCCAAGGGAGGATCTCTTTGACGTCTTGATCGCCTAAAGGAGATCGATCTGCCCCGCGCAGTACCCGCAGCACACCCTTAGCGGCTGACCAACAATCCTGGTGGCCAATCAAAGCAAAGTCCAAAGCGAAGTCAGTCACAAGAGTCACCTATACCGGCAACTGCGAAACCCATTGGAGAGTCATGTCACCGGGAAGACCTAGCAGATCCAGCGTTCTCAGATATCGGTTAAGGGATGCGCCGCGGAGCTCGGCGGTACTCAGAGACACTTGCGACAATACGGTCTTCACGCACACACCGCCATGGCAAACCTGACACTGGCAGTTTTTATCCTGACTGACCAGCATTTCAGCCAAGGTAGTCATGACTTGATTGTGCAATTCATATACCTTTGCATCAAATGCCGGCGTGTCGATCAGCCGTTCTTTTTCAAGAATCGAGAGTGCATGACCTATATGCTCTTCTTCCTCTTTGGCAATGGCGGTAAATGTCTTGCCGAGAGTTCCCGGCCCAACTCTGCCTACCCGCTCGTAGCTGGCTACAGCGAAGGATTCTAGCATCAACTCCTGAATGATCAGACATCCGATGATATCGCGACGAGCCGCACAGATCATATACGCGTTGCGGATGCGTTTCCAGTATTTTGCCTCCACGTTGCTTTGCACGTCTATCCCAAGCTTGCGGCCCTCGGCGGCAAACGCAGCCGCGTGGCCCTCTTCTCCCGAGGCATGCTCCAGTGCTTCTTTAACCTCCTCGGGATCGTCACAAATGGCGGCAAGTGCAGTGTAGTTGAGAGCAGCCATCAGTTCGCCGGTGACGGCCTGCGCCAGGATGTCCTGCCATATCGAATTGAGAGACGCCGAAGGAATCTCAGTAGAATCGCAAGGTTTGTTCACGATCTCAGTCAAGTACATAAAATCCTCATTTCTATTAGTTGTTTTGGTGCGTAGGAATCAGATAGGTGCGCGATAGCGACGCAGCCGGACCGCAGCGGCGAGTAAGAGTGCGGCGATGGCCAGGCCAATCCAGAGACCTGTCGTGGTCAGGAACTTGCCGGGAGTGAGTTGTGACAGCGGAATAAAATGCGGATCGGCCGGGGAGCGAATCGCTTCGGTAAACATTCCAATCAAGCGATATCCCAGCAGGGCGGCGAAATGCGTGGTGTTGAAAGCAATTTTCTCGAAGGCGCAGATGGCGAGCGGAGGAAACACCGCCCAGAGAAATGGGGCGCGCCGGGCCCAGCCGGAAACCAGCAGCAGCCAGCCATAGATGGGCGCATGCCAGAGGGCCATCGCAGCAAGACAATAGAGCAGCACCAATTCGATCTCAAAGAACGGAACCTGTGCCCACAACATCGCGGTACCCACGCCGCTGAGCAGCAGGACTGCGGCGCTCAGCAGCAGCATAGTCAGTTGCACGGCAAAGACGATGGCAAAGACGAACAAAGGCAGAACCACGAGCGGAATGCTTGCCTTGGCGAGCACGGTGGCGAGATCGGAAACCGGCAACGACTTCCAGAACAAGATGCTGCGATCGCGCCGTTCGCCGTGCAACGCGTCGAGACAATAGAACACCCCAATGATAAACGCGGTCAAGGCGAGGAGCATTCCTACGTGGCCGTACGGCATAACGAGCGCGGCGCGCTGCTGCGCCGGCTGCAGTGCTGCCAGTGCGCGCACGCTGCGCGGCAGACCAATCAGTGTGATCAAAAAGCCGAGCAACATGACGGCGCCGGCGCCGAGAGGCGCGATATAAGTGGAACGGTTCTCCCACAATTCGCGCCGCACCGACCAATACATGGGCCGAGTCGACATAGCCGGGGGTGCGTTTCTCGGTGGGTCGAAGCGAGACTCGGGGCCGAGCTCCGGCGCGGCATTCGATTGAGTGCTCATGTTGCCGCTTCCTGGGTTGCGCCCGGCTGATTGCCGATGACGGCAACGAACACGTCGGCGATGTTGGCGGTGCGCACGTCGCCAAGCTCCGCGAGTTGCTGACGATCGACTTGATCGAACAGCAGGATGCTGCGACCGAACAGCTGGCGCTCGTGTATTGGCCTAAGCGCCCTGGCCGAGGCGAGCTGCTCGGGATGCACCGTCATTTCGAGATATCGCGACTCGAATTCCTCCATGCTGCAAGTAAGTACGATGCGGCCACGATTGATGAACATCAGGTCTGTGAGGACGTGCTGAATCTCTTCCACCTGATGTGTCGTTACGAGGATGGTGCGGCTGCGATCAAAGTAGTCGTTCAGCAGTGAGTCGTAAAACTGCTTGCGATAGAGGATGTCGAGGCCGAGTGTTGGCTCATCCAGCACGAGCAATTTCGCGTCAATGGCCATTACCAGCGCGAGATGCAGTTGGGCCACCATGCCCTTCGACAATTCCCTAACCTTGCTGGCGCGCCCGATGGTGGTTTTTGCAAGAAAACGTTCCGCCTTCGTGCGATCGAATCGCGGATGCACGCCGGCAAAGTAGTCAAGCGTTTGCGAAACCCTGATCCAGCGGGGGAGCACGGCAACATCGGCAATGAAGCAGACGTCGCGCATGAGCTGATCGCGCTGGTTCCAGGGGTCGCGTCCGAGCACGTTCAGTTCTCCCTGATAGGGAGTAAGGCCGAGAATTGCGTTCAGCGCAGTGGTCTTGCCCGCGCCGTTAGGGCCAATGAGCCCGAGGATGCGGCCCTCTTCGACACGCAAATTGACGTTATCCAGCGCGATGGTTGTGCCAAAGGCTTTGCGGAGGCCTCGTGCTTCTATGCATGCCATGGCTTCAGCGCTCCTCCTTGGCATCCGATGGGGATCGGTTTGCGCCAGCATCCAGCAGTTCTTGCGGTTTCAGACCGAGCCGATGAATGGTTGCGTAAACTCTGGGCCATTCTTCCGCCAGAAACTTCTGGCGTTCGCCCTCAAGTAGCAGGTTGTGCGCGCCGGGTTTAACGAACATGCCCATACCTCGCTTTTTTTCGACAAGCTGCTCGTCGACCAGTTGCTGATAGCTTTTCAGGACCGTGAGCGGATTGACGCGGGATTCGGCCGCGACATTGCGTACGGAGGGCAGGGAATCGCCTTCTTTGAGCACGCCATCGAGTATCATGGCGACGACACGGTCGCGAAGCTGGCGATAAATCGGCTGACTGTCGTTCCATTCCCCGCTCATCCTGTGTTGCTCTTGCGCTGGCTCAAACGCACATTACGCTCTACTGTTATAGTTAACTACAACACTAAACTAATTGCAAGCTTTTTTTCGCGCCCATTTTCAGGCCATTCCTATCTAGAGTTCGCCGTAGCCGGCCACACATAGTTTCTGAGAGTCTTTCCCGGACACGTATGCGCAAATTCGCTCTTTCGACCGTTCTGATTCTTGCGTCCCTTCCCGTATCCGCCGGTCACATGGGCGCCCACGCTGAATATGTTGGCGGCACGCGGGCCGACATTCCGAGCAACAACAACGGCGACATCGAGGTGATGGATAACACCTACTTCATCTTTCTGTCGAAAAAGACCCAAATCAAAATTCCGTATGACCACATCAACCTGGTCGAATACGGACAGAAAGTGGACCGGCGCTATCTGGCGGCCGCCGTCATCTCGCCCATCTTTATGCTGGCCAAATCCCGCCAGCATTTCCTGACGGTAGGATTTCAGGATGAGAACAGCCTCCAACAGGCGCTGGTTTTTCGCGTCGACAAGAGAGACATTCGTGTCGCGCTGGTGGCTTTGGAAGCGCGGACCGGGCAACAGGTACGCTACCAGGATGAGGAAGCGAGAATTGCGGGGAAGGGATGAGGTGTCTGCTGTGCGCTTTGCTATTCGCCGCGTCGCTTCTCCCACAGGAGACCAAGCCGAGCAGCGGCGCCAGCAGCAACGTGGAAAGCCTGCTCGATGTCAGGCGCATATATGTTGGCCAACTCGCTGGCGGAGCGCAAGCCACGGCGCTACGCGAACTTATTATTGCCAGCCTGGATTCCACAAAGCTCTTCATCCTCACTGACAACGAAACACGCGCCGACGCCGTTCTCAAAGGGGCGGCGGACGATAAAACCTTCACCGAGACGTTTGACACGTACGAAGGCATGAGCGGCCACGACGCAGTGGGTAAAACAGGCAGTGCGCTCACAACCAAGGTTGGCACTCTGGCCGGCGGCAGTACCTTGAGCGACAACGAATCTCATCACAGCAGGGAGCGGAAACACGAAGCATATGCGAGCGTGCGGTTGTGCAACAAAGATGGCGACGTCTTGTGGTCTACCACGCAGGAAAGCCTGGGCGCGAAGTTCCGCGGCGCCAGCGCCGATGTCGCGGCAAAAATCGCCCACCAAATGCAACTCGACTACCAGCGCGCGCGCCGCACCGAAGAACCCGAAGCTCCACCCGCTCCGAAACAGTAGCTATTTTCGAACTCGCAACACCTTCCGGTGAGACGTTTCCCCGTGCAGTAATTCCACATTACTCTTCGGCACCTTGAACCATCTCGCCAACACGTCGCGCAATTCTTCGTTCGCTTTGCCTTTATCCGGCACAGCGGCAACCCTGACCTTCATAGCGCCGTCAGTGGTTACCCCAACCACCTCACTGCGCGCAGCTCGTGGCACGGCTTTTACGTCAAAGGTCGCGACTCCATCGCGCGCCAGCAATTCACGCAAACGCGCCAGCTTGGGCTCTGCGTTGCCCGCAAGCTCACCAAGTTTCTTCATGAGATAGGCGGTGGACGATCCCTTCGCAATCACCTCTTCCACCAGACTCTTTTCCGGCAAACCATTGATGCGTTTTAGATCGGCGCCGGTAAGCACAAAAACCCGAATCGCCGCGTCGAAGGCCTTCAACGCACGAATGAGAGCCAACCCGATGGCTTCGGTAGGAATTCTCAAATCGATCACGGCACACTGCGGGCGTTGTGTCTTCGCTTCTTCCAGGGCCGCCGCCGCTGTCGTCACCGCGATCGTTTCGTGGCCGCTTTCAGCAAGCAACAGGCATCGTAGATCGAGTTGGTCTTTGTCGTCGTCCGCCAGCAGAATTTTCATCAGATTAATTCACAAACGTAATCTGCGCAATCACCATCTTCGGCAGCGCCTGGTTCCAGCCGTCGGGCAAGCTGTCGAACGGCATGCGGAAGGACTTGGTAGCGCCGGGTTTGAGTGAACCCGGAGTACCCGCCCCGCCTACGATGCGCAACCGCTCGCGATGCACTTCACGGCCGTCCAGGCCATAAAACAAACAGTACACATCAATCGACTTCAATTCGCGCGGGCCGTTATTCGAGATATTGCCTAGAACTTCCACAACCTTCTGGTTCACCAGGTTTTCCGACGCCTGCATATTCACGTCGCTCAGCCCTAGGTTTGTCAGATACGCTTTTGCCTCGTGCGATGCCGTGCTCGCCAGCGTTTTCGGCGCGGGCCGGTTCAAATAAAGGACGCCGCCCAGCAGCGCCAGGACCGCCACCGCGGCCATAAGAAGCGGCACTAGCGGCACGGGTTTCTTGTTCGGTACCGCGCTAGACGATGACATGGCCTACAGCAAGTCTAACGCGGCCACGCCGGGCGAAAGACGAGGCTTAAGATTCATTTGTCTTCACGGCCGCCGAATGCATCCAAGAAAAGTGAAGACGTTCACGCGCGCAAAAAAAAATGGACGAAAGTTTCTGAACCCGGTGGAAACCCCCATGGGTTTCTTAGGCATGATGCCAAAGGTGCTTGTTCTTTATTTGAGAAACAAAGACGAGCGGTTTCCACGGCGGCCACTGGGCCCGTTTCGCACTGACTCGCGCGTATACGAGCGGCCGCCAACCAGCGGATTGCGTGTCACTTGGCTGGGACACTCGTCGATGCTGATCGAAATCGACGGACTGCGTTTGCTCGTTGATCCGGTTTGGGACAAGCGCGCTTCGCCGTTCAGCTGGATGGGGCCGAAGCGATTCTTTCCAGCGCCCCTGGCACTAGAGAATCTGCCACCTATAGATCTGGTGCTGATCTCGCATGACCACTACGATCATTTGGGAGGAGAGACCATCACAAAATTGGCGCGACTTGCTGCAATCGAGAAAGCTCGCTGGGTGACATCAGTCGGAGTTGGAGCAGAGTTGCGTGACTTCGGCGTGCGGGAGGAGGCGATCACAGAACTGGATTGGACTCAATCAGTGATAGTAAAGAGTGAGCGCAGTGGAGCGGAACTCACAGTGATAGCTCTGCCCGCGCGGCACTTTTCCGGACGGAGTTTTTGGAATCGTTTCGAAACGCTATGGTCTTCCTTTGTTCTAAAGGGAAATCGGCACAACATCTACTACGGCGCGGACTCAGGAATGTGGGATGGCTTCACGGAGATCGGCGCGGAGTATGGACCATTCGATCTGACAATGCTGGAGGTAGGAGCTTACAACGAACTTTGGAAGGCAATCCATATGGGACCCGATGGCGCCACGCAAGCGTTTGCGGCGATGGGTGCAACGGGATTACTCATGCCCATACATTGGGGGTTGTTTGAATTGGCGCCCCACGCGTGGAGACAGCCTATAGAAAGAATCACGGAATTGGCGGACAAATTTGGCATGAAGCTTTGGAGTCCCGAGCCAGGTGTGCCGACCGAGGTCGTTGCCGGCGAGGAGCGCCGATCGGATTGGTGGCGCGCTTCTCACTTCAAATAGGCTCTGAGTGCATAAACAAGATCGTCCGCGGCCTGTGCCTGATCGTCGGTCGGCGTGACCTTCGGATCAAGAACGTGAAAACGGATATGCCCCTCGATCACCTCTGCCATTAGTGAGTCCATCGCTCCCCGGCAAGCCGAAATCGTGTGAAGGATATCCGAGCATTCCGCTTCCTGGTCAAGCGCCCGCTCTATTGAATCGACTTGCCCGCGGATGCGCCGAACACGATTCAACAACTTCTTTTTTTCTTCTGCCGTATGAGCCATAAAAAGAGTCCTGCCGCCCTTTACAATATACCCCGGCGGGTATATCATCGTAACAGAGTGAAGCCGACCATGGAGACAGATACTGAAGAACCAACTCATAAACGGAGACCGCGTTTCCAAAGTCCACCTTGGATCAATGGTTCGCTTGGGCATCATCCTGCTTCTGCTGAGTGCCGGTCGTGTCTCAGCGCAAGAACAGCCGCAGACGCCCGACCCCCAAGCGCCCGCGGATGCTCCGGTCTCTTCTGAGTGGTGGAACCTCTTCTACCAGGCAACGTCGATTGGGCAGTACCATGGCACCTTTCACTCCCCCTATGAAGATGCCTTTAGTCTGCAAGACTATCCGGAACGCGACGCATCCATTACCACGACGCTCTTCTTAGGCCTGCGGCTGGGAGAAAATACGCAACTGTATTTCGACCCGGAGATTGCCGGAGGCCGCGGATTCAGCGGCGTCAACGGCCTTGCCAACTCTTCCAACGGCGAACTCCCACGAGTGGCGACAGCCGAGCCGAAGCCCTATCTCGCACGCCTCTACATCACTCACGATTTTGGATTTGGCGATGAGAAGGAGTCTGTCGATAGCGACGAGAATCAACTCGCCGGCGAACGCCCGATGAAACGCTATACCATCGTTGTCGGCCGTTTCACGTTAACAGACTTCTTCGACAACAATCGGTATTCGCACGATCCGCGCACTCAGTTTATGGGCTGGGCGGTGATGTACAACGGCGCATGGGACTATGCGGCCGACGTGCGTGGCTATACCTGGGGTTGGATGCATGAGCTTCATATGGGTAACTGGTCTCTGCGTTATGCCAGCGCCGCCATGCCAAAAGTAGCTAACGGGTCGCAGTTTGACCGGCGTTTATTTGTCAATCGCGGCGACGTATTCGAGGCAGAACGCCGTTTTACGATTAACAAACATGCGGGAGCGATTCGCGTGCTGAACTACGAAAACCACGCCGACGCGGGTACGTACGCCAAGTCTATTCTTCTGGCAGAACAGACCCACACAGTGCCTGATATCACATTGACACGGAAGAATGGAACTCTGAAATACGGATTCGGCGTTAGCATGGATCAAGAAATCACCAAAGCTTTCGGCGTTTTTTCGCGCCTCGGCTGGAACGACGGCAAGACCGAGAGCTTCGCCTTTACGGCTATGGATCGCTTGGCTGCGGGAGGCATATCGCTCGGCGGCACGCGCTGGCACAGGTCTAACGACACTGTCGCCACGGAACTCACAGTCGGAGGCATCTCCGGCGTTCACGCACTGTATCTGGCAATGGGAGGACATGATTTTTTGATCGGCGATGGTCACCTGGAGTACGGGCCCGAGTATGTCTGGGAGACGTATTACAGTGCTCGGGTATACCGAGGAATCTTTGCCAACGTCGATCTTCAGCATGTGGCCAACCCCGCCTACAACCAACAGCGTGGCCCTGTTTGGATACCTTCTATTAGAGTCCACATCGAATTTGGAAAGCCTGATTTTGTGAAGCACACCAAATCCTGAATGGGCGCCGCTGCGCTGGGCGTGAAATGCCACGAATTACTGTGATCTGCTAAAACTTCCGCTTCCACCGTAACTTTTGTGCACCATCGCGCGAACCTCAGGCTGGGACCTACGATTGGTACCCGGAAAACGCCTTTCTTGAGGAAAAACGAAAATGTCAATTAGGTTTACTTCTACGTCGGTCGCGCTTTTGGCGACCCTATCAGTGTCCACTGTCTTCGGGCAGGTAACCAGCAACCGCGACCGCAAGACTGACTATGCCGGCGCTGTATTCGTGATGACGAACAACGTTGAGAGCAATCGAATTCTGCGCTTTGGACGGCAGGCAACCGGCGCCCTGGTGCCACTTGGCAGCACCCCCACGGGTGGTCGCGGCAGCGGTGGGACCGTTGATCCGCTTGGTTCCCAGAATTCACTTCTGCTGACACAGGACCGTGGCTTTCTGCTGGCAGTCAACTCCGCCAGCGGCACAATTTCCTCATTCCGAGTGGATGGCGCGAATCTCGAACTCGCCGATGTTAAACACACGGGAGGTAGCGCTCCGGACGCCATTGCGCAGTGGGGCAATCTTGTCTATGTTCTCAACTTCGCCGGGAACAGCAGTGTCGTCGGCTTCCATCTGGAAGACGGCAACCTTATTACAATTCCAGACGCCATCGGCTACCTAAGCACAGCGCTTTCCGGCGGCAGTTCTGTTAACTTTACGCCGGACGGCAAATTTCTGGTGGTAACTGAGCGAGTTACGAACAAAATTGATGCGTTCCCGGTCAACGAGGACGGAACGCTCGGACCCATTGTTAGCAATGCAGCGCCTTATCCCGGCCTGTTTCTTTTGGCAATCGCCCCCAGCGGCGTTGCGATCTCTCTGGAGCCGGGCTCCGGCATCATAACGTCCAGCGTCGTCAATTCCGACGGTACACTCACCGCAATCTCGACCGCAGTGGATAAAGATGGCGGCACCTGCTGGGACGTCGTCACACCGAACGGCCAGTACGTCTACGCCGCGGATACGGCCGGCGATACTATTTCCGCATTTACGCTGAGCGCATCTGGCACGCTTGGTTTGGTCGGTCCGACTAACATAGCCGCAAAGCTGACTCCCGGCTCCAAGGCTCTCGATCTCGCGGTAAGCTACGACGGCAAATTCCTCTATTCGACCAATGCCGGCAACGGTTCCGTGGGTATCTGGACCATTAACGACAATGGTTCTCTCACCGCCCAAACCTTTGTAACACTGCCCGCATCCGACGCCTCTGCCGGCTTCAACGGTATCGCCGCTTACTAAGTCGCGCACGAGGGGGTGTCTGTCCGAACATATTACAAATGCCCCGTCACTTCGACATAGTCAATCGCAGCCGGATCGTTACCATTGGGCACGCCCTCAATCGTAATCAAGTCATTCGGCTGCAATTTGACATTCGGTATCGTGCGGCGGGTGGATGAATCACCGTTCAGTGTGCTGGCCGGTAAATGAGCATCCGCCCTCCAGGAACCAAAAACGCGGTTGCCAATTCTGAGTTGGAACTGCGCTTCGCCGGAATTGAGATCAAAGTACTGCACGGCTAAATCATAAGTACCTTTAGCTCCTTGAAAGGTGAACGAAGCAGTGCACCTCTGAGCTGGCTTCTCACAGGCAATCGCTTTGCCGCCGGACGCATCCTCCCAAGGCGTTACATCTTTAACAACGTAGCCATCAAGATTCATAGTCTCGGCCTCTGTACGTCCGGGGAAATGGCCAGCGCGCCCTTGAGCATCCGGGATTCCCGACTCACGCAAGAACCAGCTGCAAATCGCGTCCCGCCAAACAATCGCGTGGCCCGCCTGGTAGGTGAGCTTGTCCAATACGGCGTCGTATCTCTCCTGATCGATCAATCCGCGCAAGGCTTGCCAGCGCAGAGGAAAGCGTTGCGCCTCTTCCGCCGCGGCATAGTGGGAATCATAGACGTGCTGGATGATCGTCTTTCCGGAGTGCAGTACATACGTGTAAGGCAAGTGGTGCATGAACAGCAGCAACTGATCCGGACACTCCTTCAGTGATTCATACATACGCGCAACTTCGGCCGGGTACTGTCCAATAAAGCCAGTGCCAGTCGCTACCGTCCGATCCATGCCAATCCCATCATGATCCGCGCGAATCCACTGACCCCAGCCATTCCTCTCGGCCGATTCAATCCCAGGACCGTAGTGACCGCGCAAAATGTCAGTCAGTGTTCCGAGCCCAAGAGGCCCGGTGTAGCCTTCGTAGACGCGCCATGAATCCATTCCTAGCGCGTTGACTGTCGACACCACCTGTTGGTCGTTGCCAAACGTCTGGCGCGTCCACTCTTGGGAGATTTCCTCCGCACTCAAATTGGGGTTCCAGGCCAGGCGTCCGAACGCGTAGAGATTCGCCATTGCCAGGTCGGCGCCCATCCATTTCGCATCGCGGCCTACATTCGCAACACCTACAAATCCGCCCAACGGCCGCTGAAATGTTTTGCCCGAAACAAGTTCTTTCACCGGAGTATGCGCGCCGCCCACTCGCATATCGAAATCTAGAACCTGTTTCCACATGGGCGCAAGATAACAAAGATGCCGCTGCTGGCCGGTGTATTCCTGGGTAATTTGCAACTCGAGAGTCTGATTGGTTTGGGTAAAAGCGCCAATCAAGGGTGACACTGGCTCGCGCGCTTGAAAATCAATCGGCCCGTACTTCACTTGTACCAACGCATTCTCGGCAAATCGCCCATTCAGCGGCTGAAAATTGTCATACGCCGCGCGCGCACGGTCATTCTTCAAATTGCGCCAGTCTGCGTGATGATCATAGACAAAGCCACGATAAATGACAATCCCGCCATGCCTTTCTACAGCGTTTGCCAACAGATTGGCAGCTTGCGCATGTGTCCGCCCGTAGGTTGAAGGCCCAACCCGCCCTTCGCTGTCAGCCTTCAATACAAAACCCGCAAAATCGGGGATCAAGCGATAAATCTCGTCCGCCTTCCCTTGCCACCAAGCAATGACGCGGACATCCAACGGATCAAAAGTGTCGAGACCTCCGATGGTCTTCGGGCTGGCGAAATCGACGGACAGAGAAAGTCTAACACCCCACAGGCGCAATACATCCGCAATGCGGGCAAGCTGCGGTAAGAACTCCGTAGTCAGCGCGCGCGGGTTCGCGTTTACGTTGTTTACACTGCAGCCATTGATGCCAACGGACGCCAGCAATCGGGCATATTCGCTCGCACGCGAGAGGTCGGCCACAACATTGTTGTTCTCAAAGAAGATGGACCGGCCGCCGTAACCGCGTTCAATTGTGCCATCTAGGTTGTCCCACTGATTCACCCAACGCACTGGGGCGGCGGGGCCGCTCGTCTCATCTAATGAGTCGAGCTTGTCTCTTGTGGCAACGTGACGAACCCACGCAAAGGCACCGTAAAGTACACCGCGGGTGGTCGGCGATGCGATGACGAAGAGTCGCTTCCCTCCCGTTCTTATTGTCTTGAGGTAATATCCATCACCTTGTAACACCGCCGGCAACGAGATCTCTGGAAACGTGCGTGTGAATTGCTCGGCAGTGCCAAGAACGACAGATTCGTTTTCCGGCGTCCGACTCTCGCGCACTGTGTTGCCTGTGAAACCAGCTAACGCGACTGACACCTCCTTCGCGGCTGTATCAAGCTCCGTACCCTCGCCTAGCTTCACTACGACTCTCGGTAAGTTTTGAGGCTGATGCCGATAGCGCAACCATGCTTCTTGTCCAGTCTCCGCCCGCAGAGTGAAAACAAGGAGAGCGAAACCAACGGCACACTTCATGAATTAACACCCGAAGCAAGATAGCCGCCATCCACGACCAGGCACTCTCCTGTCATGAAACTGGCACCGTCTGAAGCCAGCAGCACGGCCGCGCCGATGAGTTCGCGCGGATCGCCAAAGCGCTTCATGGGAGTGCGTTGCAGAATCTCCCGGCCCCGATCAGTTCCCATCAGCAGGTGAGCATTCAACTCCGTTGGAAATACACCGGGAGCAATCGCGTTTACGCAAATGCCGTGGCACGCCCACTCACACGCCAAGCTGCGAGTGAGAGATAGAACCGCTGCTTTGGAGGCACAATACGCCGCCACTTCATGGAACGCCAGAAAAGACCCCAGCGACGCAATTGTGATCACTCGGCCTGCGCCACTCTCCTTCAACGGCGAATAAAACTCCTGGCAGGCATGCAGCACTCCCGTCAGGTTCGTCTCGAAAAGCGCGGCCCACTCCGAGTCTTCCACGGCTAGGGTCGGCTTGCGAAACGTTTGGCCCGCTGCGTTCACCAAAATATCAATGCGGCCAAATTCCGTTAACACAGCATCGCGCAACTTGCTGATCGAACTGCGATCTCCCACATTGGCAGTCTCAACCAGTGTCTTGCGGCCCAGCGCCTCGATTTGCCCGCAAACCTCCGCTAGCATCTCTACTCGCCTCGCAGTGGGAACGACATCGGCGCCATGTTCCGCGAGTCCCACGCTGATGGCTTTTCCCAAGCCCGATGATGCCCCAAACACCACCGCGACCTTGCCCGACAAATCAAGACAACTTCTCTGCATAACTAGCCCAATGCCGCCGGATAGCTGTCATCGTTTGGATCAGCCCAACGGTCATTCGGCAAAACCGGCGCCCAACCCGGCCGCGCAGGGTCTTGATCGTACGGATAGCCGCCCAATTTCTTGTAAAGCTCCTGATATTCGCGCAGCTTGTCTCGATTCAGTTTCACGCCTAAACCCGGCGCATTGGGAACACTGATCGCACCACCCTCATAACGCATCAATCCGCCTTCGATAATGTCGTCGGTCAAATGATGATAGTGTGCATCCGCCGCAAACGAAAGATTCGGAATGACAGCGCCCAAGTGCAACATAGTGGCCAACTGTATGCCGAGTTCACCCGACGAATGAACGGCAACGCCAAACTGAAATGTCTCGCAGACGCCGGCGGCTTTGACACAGGGACGAATCCCACCCCAGAAAGTAGTGTCGAGCAAAATAACATCTACGGCCGGGTCAAGAACATTCGCCGCCAATTGCTCAAAATTCACCACAACCGTGTTGGTTGCCAGCGGCGTACGCACTTTCCCACGCGTGCGGCGCATACCGTTCAACCCGTACACCGGATCTTCCAAATAGTCGTTATTCAGATCCTCAATACCTTGCCCAAAACGAATGGCTTGCTCTGTCGACCAGACACCGTTGGGATCAAAGCGCACCTTGTCTTTTGGAAACGCGTGCGCCAATGCTCGATATAGCTCCAATTCGTATTCAGGCGGAAAGACCCCGGCCTTCATCTTGTGCGTGCTGAAACCGTAGCGTTCTTTGGCCGCACGCGCAAACGCAATGACATGATCGGCCGTCCGAACCTCCATCGCTCCCGTCAGTCGATTCCCGTACCGGAAAAAGCAATAGGAGGCAAACGGCACTCGGTCGCGCAACTTGCCTCCCAAAATCTGATGTACTGGCACGCCCCAGGCTTGTCCCACAATATCGAGACAAGCAAACTCGAGTGCCGCTAACACCTGTGTGCGGTTGTTATAAAGCGATGCAGTGGGATTGGCAATCAGGAAGCGCATCTCTTCCATTCGCGCCGGATCGTGTCCTACCAGGTAGCTCTTCAGCGAGCGAAATACCGCTTCGGCTGATTCGCCGCCACCTCCCATTTCTCCCAAGCCAATCAGGCCGGTGTCGGTCTCCACTTCAACAATGGTTCGCACGAAGCGACCCCAATGGCATCCGTTAGCGTGCCGCAGCGCCGCTTCGAGCGGCACCGTCACTGTGGTGGCGCGGATATCGACAATCTTCATGTGTTCTTATTTGCCGCAAGCGAACGACGCGGCGTTCTCCGGATTACCCCAGCCATTGTAGTGCGGCGTTAGCGGGTACGGACACAATGGCCGCGTGCGTCCAGGAAAAGCATTGCCCTTCGCGATGATATGCCCGGGCGGAACGTCCTCTTCCACCCATTTCTCAATCGCTGTCAGCGAGTCAAAGCTATCCAGCCCCGGGCCGCCACCACAATGATTCACGCCGGGAAGCAGAAACAGTCGCGCGAACTCGATTGTCTGCTTTTCGCCTCCGGCGGCGGCCGTTACATCCTTGTAGTAGCGAATCAAGTCGTTAGCCGAAAACACCGGATCACTCATCCCGGTGTACAAGATCAGCTTGCCGCCCCGCTTGCGGAAAGCCGCCAGATTCGTGGAATCCGAGTTCAAGTTCGCAGCAGCAACGTTGTTCAAGCGCGCCGCATCACGGTCGAAATCGAAATGAAAGATGTCAATCGGCGGCGGCTGCCCCGCCAAGGCCATGCCATTGATCGCCGGCGGAAAAATCAACGTATTGATCGAAGGCATTGTGTCACTACCCAAAATCCACGCGCGCCAACCAGCTCCTGCAATGCCGCTATCATAAGGCCAATCCGAATACAAAGCTTTGCCATGCGAATCCACTGGCCCTCCCATAACTTTTTTCAGAGCTGTAACCTGCGCGGCGCTCAGGCAGTTGCCCGTTTTCTCTCCAGCGCACTGTAGCTCTGCCGGGTCGTAGTTACAAGCCGGCGGGTTCGAAATCAGATCGTCCTTCACCCCATCTAAGGCGTCGCATTTGGCTAGCACCCCATGCGCCACTAACTGCAAATCGCTGTCCGAGAGCGCCTTGCGCAAAGCGGGCTGGCCCTGCGCATTTTGCGGCGCAATCGCCGAAAATTGCATAGTGCTCCAGGCCTCGGCAATCATAGCTCGAGTTAAGTGAAACGCTGGTGCGCCGGCAATCACGCCGTCAAAGTATTGCGGATAGCGCTGCACAGCCATCAGGCCTTCGCGCCCGCCATTCGAACACCCCCGAAAATACGACCGCTTTGGCGCCTGTCCGTAGTGCCTTACCAGAATCTCTTTGGCCGCATCCATCACCAGTTGAGTGGAGCGATACTCATAGTCGGCAAGCGCATCACGATCGGAACCAAAGGAGCCATCGATCAAGGGCGCCTTAGGATCGGCCGCGTGTCCGCCATCTGTCGAAACTACCGCATATCCACGCAACAGAGCAGGCCGGTCAAACGTTCCATTGCCGCCAACCGCCGGCTGGACAATTCCGTCTAATCCGCCGCCACCTTGAAAAAGCAAGCGTCCATTCCAATCGGTAGGCATGCGAAGTTCAAACGTATCGCCATAGGATTTGCCATTGGCCCCTGTGTGTTTGTTCACTTCGCCGTGCAGCAGACAATGGGCCGGCATAGCCACCCCGTTCCCATTCAACCGGGTTCCTTCGGCCACGTCCTCTGTACTCAAGACAAGCAAGCCCGGAATCTCTATCTTCTGTAGGGCTTGGCAAGTCACGCGTTCGCCCATCGATTGCGCGCGGACAATTCCAGACCCAAGGCAGACAATGCCCGCGAGAACCATTAACTTTTCACACATAATCGGGTTTCTGCTCGATCATACGTCAAAGGCGAGGGCGATTCGGCCTTAGTGACGCACGAAGTTCAGATCGAAGACCACATCTTTGCCATTTTCCGTCTTGGTCCATTTTTCGGCGAAGTGGTCGTGATCTCGAAATTCGATAAAGACGCGCCGCATATGGGGCGCTGCGGAGTTCTGAAGATTCACCGTGCCGCGCAAAATGAACGTTAGGCTGTTATGGGTGCTGTCGACAGGCCCAGTTTCGAGACGGACCTGATGACCGTCCGGGGTCATCGCGCAAAAGTGCGTCAGAAGAATACGGCCGCCGTCGCGCGTATAGATTGAGACCTTTATCAGTCGGTGTGCCGAGGGTCTCCTCGATGGCCTTGCCGTTCGAGACCAAACGAATCGAATTCGTCAGCTTTCCAAAGCCCGGAAGATCGGCTTCCCAATCTCCAACCAGGGTTTTCAACTGGTCAAACGCATCCAGCGCGGGGAGACGATCCGCCTTCGAACCGTTCATGCAAATTGCGACCGTCGTAATAAGGATCACGATTAGCATTCGAGGTTCCGTAGAGTCCTCCTCATTCAGTTACGTGTTTTTAAGCTAACACGTTAGGCGATACCCGCGGCCACCCAGTGAAAGTGAGAGAGAATGGCAGCTATGAAAATGGCTCTCCTTTCCGCAGTGCCGCTCGCGCTTCTTCTTGGATACGCTACATCACAAACGCCCGCCACCGGACCGAAACACCGCGTAGCGTTTCAATTGAGCGAGGCCGACGATGCCGCGTGGAACTCGCTGGTAGTCCACGTCAACAACACGATGAAGGCTCTGGCCGATGATGGCGGGTCGCAAGTGGAGGTGGTGTTTTGGGGGCCGGGGCTAAACATGCTCAGAAAGAGCAATGTAGCTTATGAAGAGCGGCTGAAACAGTTGTCGGATCACGGTGTCAAACTGCTGGCCTGCCGGAACGCGATGAAGAACAGGAATGTGACCACCGAGGATCTGTTTCCGTTCGCCGGGCAAGTAGATTCGGGGATTGCGGAGATCGTTCGCAAACAGGAATCGGGCTGGGCTTATATTCACTAACTTCTCGCCGCCCGCACCCGGACACATCGCTCACCAGATCTGCCGCGCAATGAACTGCGGCTTGCCCGTCGCATGCCCGACCACCTGCGTCTTGATGATCAACTGCAGATTCTTACGCTCCCATTGCTTCGGCGCGTCTACGAAAGCCAGGGCGAGCAAGGACTCATCTGACAGGAACTCGGCCGCAGCCTCGGTTCCAAAGTCCGTAATGCCCGCAACGGAAACCACCGGCTGGCCTGAGCGTTCCTCGAAAACGCGCGATATCAAGGCGTAATCCTCTGTCAGCTTGCGGCTCCGCAACTCCTCTTGTAACGCCGGGTTTGCCCACACACGCGCCGGATTGTTGCGGTCGCGAATGACCCATCCGGGCGGCCGGTTCACGTCGAATACGAAGCGCCATTCCTTCATCAGCTCCAGGGTCCACGAGTTGGTAAATGCGCCGATGAGCACGGCGGGTGCAGAGCGGAGATCGGAGAAAGAAACATCGGCGCTCTTTCGCACCTGCAAGCTCTTGCCGAACTTGGTGAACAGCACACTCAGATAAGTGGCTGCTATCGTATCGCCCATGCCCGCATATCCGTTGGGGGCGGGGATGATCTCGCGGCCATAAACAATTCCTTGATCAGGGATCTGCGCCGCGACCACCGTCGCGTGTCCCGGGTCGTCTATGCCGAACCGCACGAATACGTTGTCATCAAGACGGTACACCCCGGGACTCGCCAGGCAAATCAGGACCGCCTTGGGGTTTTCGAGCACTGGACCCCAGAATCGCTTCAGCAGGTCCGGTTTGGCCGGAACCAACACGCGGTACACAATAGTGCTGGACAGGAGGGCCAACAAGGCAAAGGCGATAGTGAGCGACCGCCAGGGGAAACGTCGAGGAAGCTTGGTGCTCGTCTCGCTGTTCTTAGGCAGTGGGGCATCGTGACCAGCGGCGCCGGACCAGTGGAATTCGGTTTTGTAGGAACCCGGCGCAATCTCCAGTTTGACGGGAGGCTCGATGGCCAGCCCCGCGTAATACTGAATCAAGCGGCTGCGGACCTCCTTGGCGGTGACACGCACGATGGAATCCTCCCCCGTGTCGTAGGAGCTTGGCCGCTCGAACACGGCGATGCCAATGGAACGCTCCTTGAGGTTATGAATTTCACCGTCGAGGACATGTTGTACCGAGTAGCGCAGGAACTGCTGGCAGCGCTTGCTACTGCGAAACAGGGGACTCTCGAGGATCAGTTCTAACTCGTGGAGTATGAGGTCACGCTGCCCCTTTGGCACTATCTCATAAGGATGCGGATGATTTCCCACGCTGTGCGACATCGTAACTTCCCCAAAGCCCTCTGAACTATATCACAACAAAAATGTGCCTGGGGCAATGAAGGCTTCCAGGCATGCATGCAGGGAGTTACGGGGGTTAGTAACGCCGAATGTAACATCCTAACGTCCACGATTTGGGGTTAACAAACCCGTTCGCCGAACTCGATTGGCACAGCGCTGTGCGTCTTCGAAAGGTAATCTCCGTCAAGGGTGACGCGAAAATGGATACGCGTTCAGCGAAACCGGAAGGGCAATCTGACGAATGGGACGCTCCTGTGCGCATCTCAGTGATTTTACTGGGCTCCCTCTGAGCACGGCAGAATTGCAGGCGCTTGCGAGGCGGCGGGCTTGGCGCTTCGACCACTGCCATAAACAGATGGGACGCTCTCCCGAAAAATGGCTATGTTTTTCAGCAACATTCCGTTGTTAACCACACAAAACCGCAGTAAGGCACTGAAAAACTTTTCACGGCTGCTGCAAACTGAAACCGTTTCGCCCGGCATTGCCGGTGTGCCAGCTAGCGGGAGTTGTGATTGCGGGGCAGGACAACTCGTTCGCGGCTTTGGGGAGGCAAATCAACAAGGGGTTATGCACAAACATCAAATCGCATTTCTAATCGCGCTTGCTTTCGTTCTGCTGGCGTTATCGCCGCCGGTCAGCCAGGCGCAAAACTTCCGTGGCAGAATCGAGGGCATTGTCACCGACCAGAGCAATTCCATCATTGGCAATGCCACCGTCACGTTGACCAACGTGGACACCAACATCAAAACGGTCCGTCAGACTTCCGGCACAGGACTATACGTGTTTGACAACGTGGACCCCGGCACATACTCGGTCGTGATCGAGATGGCCGGCTTCAGTAAATTCCTTCAGGAGAACGTCCTGCTGCAGGCCAACGGCGATGTCACCGTGAATGCGGCCTTGAAGCCGGGCTCGCTGCAAACTACTGTGACCGTCACCGCAGAGCCGGCGGCCGTGGATTTCGACTCCAGCAACAAGGACACCACGCTGGATACAAAAATGGCGGAGGAAACCCCGCGTCTGGATCGAAACCCGTTCAAGATGGGCCTGGTTGAGCCGGCCGCGATCAACACCCGCGGAGAGGTGCTGCCGTACAACTCTTGGGCTCCTAATAGCGTGGATCTGGGCGGCGGCACCAACCTGCAGAATAATTTGGAGGTGGACGGCAGCCCCATCGGTCTAGGCCACAAAGCATCCGTGGTCCCCAACACAGACGACGTACAGGAAGTGGTCATCTCCACCAACAGCGTGGATGCCGAGTCCGGCCATAGTGCGGGAGGCACCATTTCGGTAACGACCAAATCGGGAACCAATCAATACCATGGCAGCGCTTTCTATCTGGGCCGCTATCCTTGGGCCAATGCCGAGGCCGACCGCACTACCTTCAGCGCCAACGCCACGCGGCAGAACATGTTCGGCGGAACCTTCGGCAACCCGATTCTCAAGAACAAGCTGTTCAATTTTTTCTCGATGGAATACTGGAAGATCGGCCAACCGGACGTCTGGGTGGAAACACTGCCGACAGCCCTCGAAAAACAAGGGAATTTCTCGCAGTCGTATTACCTCAATAACGGGGTCAGTGGCATTCGCACGATTTACGACCCCTATAGTACTGTGGTGAATCCAACCACCGGCGCGGTCACCGTAACGCCGTTTGTGGGCAACATTGTCCCAGCCAATCGCATGGATCCCATCACCTCTACGCTGATGAGCCAGATGTGGGCGCCGAATAATCCGGGCGCCAATATTACCGGCGTCAACAATTTCGAAAAGGGCTATACCGAAACCTTCAACTATTACGACTATTCAGATCGCGCAGATTACAACATCAGCGACAAATGGAAAGTGTTTGGCCGCGTGGCCCGCTACCATACCACAGACAACTCCGGCAACCCCACCGGCAACACGACCGGACTGTATACACCGACGGGTACGCTACGCGCGGGTTGGCAGGTCTCCGGAGATGCGATCTTTTCGCAGAGCCCGACCACCGTTTGGACCTTCCACGGCGGTTGGAACAACCTGATTGACTCTTATGTCTCAACGCCTTTGGGCCCGAACGGGTGGTCAAAGGTCTGGGGCAGCAACGATTGGTATTCGAATTACCTGAATCCAACCATCAACAACCAGCCCGTTTATTTTCCTTACGTCGACATAAACGGCAACGGATACGGCGGCCGGGGTTTCTATTGGAATCAACGGCCAGCCAGCCAGAACTACAACGCGAAGGTGACGCACCAAAAAGGTTCCCACTTCCTGAAGGCAGGCTTTGAAGTACGCGCCAGCTACGGCCTGGTGTATGTCAATGATGCGCCGCAATTTAACTTCGATACGGCGCTAACGGCGAACACTTTCAACAATCCGAACACCAACGTCTACGGCGACGGGTATGCTACGTTCCTGCTCGGTTCGCTCGGCGGCGATTCCACGATGTACGGCGGCCCCGCTCCCGATCCGCACACTGAGTTTTACGGCTTGTACTTCCAGGATGACTGGAAACTGAACCACCGGGTCACGCTCAACCTCGGCATTCGCGACGAATATGAGACTGCTTGGCACGATCCGCCGCACGAGCTCTCGACCGGTCTCAACCTCTCGGTGCCCAACCCCGCTATCACCGCCAACCCGCCTGTTATGCCGGCCGCCGCTACCAATATTGTGGGCAGCAACTACTACTCCTGGAACGGGCAATGGAGCTTTACCAGTGGGTCTCACCCGGGCATGTGGAATCCGCAGAAACTTGCGCTGCAGCCGCGCGCCGGTATTGCCGTCAAACTCAACGACCGGACCGCTCTGCGCATGGGCTATGCCATGTATACGGTGCCCACAGAATACATGTACTCGCCGGCTCCTCCGAATTCGGGTGCCGAGGATCTGGTCTTCCTGGAACCGCCGTTCTATGGAATGTCAGGCAACCAGAACACACTGGCTCCGTTGCAGGGAATTCCCCAGCAAACCTTCTCCAACCCGTATCCGGCGAACATCAACCCGCTTAATCCAATATTGGGCAGGAACTCCGGGCCGCAGCTCGGCGTGGGCGGATCGTCTCTGGTTTGGTACCCACAGAATCTGGAGAAGGCCTACAACCATCGCTTCAACATCTCAATTCAACACGAACTCCCTGGGCGGATCGTCGTTTCGGGAACGTACTTCCTCAATCTGGGCTATCGCACTTACACGCAAGAGTTGAACGGGGCCAATCCCACGCTCTTGTTGGAAAACGAGTCGTCCCTCTCGCAGACCGTGGCGAACCCCTTCTACCACTATCTGAATTCGACCGAGGTGCCGGGCCCACTCTACAACGAACCAACAGTTTCGCTTTCGTCACTGCTGGTGAAGTATCCGCAGTATGGGCCGCTTTTTGAGGTTGGAGCGTGCTGCGCTGTCGAGCGTTATAACTCGCTGGAGTTCAAAGCGCAAAAGGTATTCAGCCACGGCTATAACTTCTTCGCCTCTTACCTCTATATAAACGAGACGGCGCAAACCAATCAATTTAACGACCTGACCTATTACAGCAACCAGATGCTGTGGGAGCCCAGCAACCAGCCCCGCCACCGATTCAACGTCGCAGGCACATACGAGCTTCCTTTCGGGAGAGGCCGTACCTTTTTCAACGGTATGAGCAGGGCGGCAGACTACGTGCTCGGCGGCTGGCAAATCACCGGAATTGCCACCTTCGTCTCCGGCGATTTCCCCCAATTCGGCAATATGATTGTCACGGGCAACCCGTGCGTCAGCAACCCGACGCCCCAGGAGTGGTTCAACACGGCGGCGTTCACGCCCATTTCGTCGTCGACACCTTACTCACTCCGGACGAATCCCTTGCAATACGGCTGTCTGACCGGCCCGAAATTCTTCGATCTCGACGCCACTCTTTTGAAGACGATCAGCGTCACCGAGAAGGTCAAGCTGGAACTCAAAATGAGTGCTTACAATGCTACCAACAAACTGAACCGCGGAGACCCGGATACGAATATTTATGATTCGACATTCGGCCAAGCGCTGTATCAAGGCAGCCCCGGCGGTAATTTCGGTCCTTCGGCGCAGGGCGGTACTTCGGTTGCGAACTCAGGGCGTCAGGTGGAGTTCGGGTTGAAGCTTAAGTTCTGAACCGGACAAAGGAGACTGACGGAACCTGGCCGGCGGCGCCCGACCGCCGCCGGCGTGAGCGTTGACATCCAAGGCATAAACCATCTAAACTCTAGATTGTATAGCTCTATGCAGATCGTCGAATTGAAGCTGAAGCAAGCGAGCGCGGTGTTGGGCGTTCATCCGAAGGATCTTCAGAACCTTGTGCAGCTCAGGGTGCTGCATCCGCCGCGCCGAAACAATTTCTACTGGTTCGATAGAAAGCTTTTGCTCGAAGCGAAGCTTGCCTTTTATCTCAAGGAATCTCTTGGCTCATCCACCGAACTGTTGGCCCGATTTACGGAAGTGCTCTCCCGAGATTTGCGCGATGCCGGCTCCGTCAAACGCCGCTATCTTCGCTTGCAATCGAGGCCAGCAACAGGACAGGAGCCCGTCGAGATCCGCCTTCCATTGCGGCAACTCACCAAGGAGTTGGAGGACCAACTGCCTCGCGCCCAGGTATTCAAGGATCAACCCCGCGGCAGAAAACGGCCAGGCTGGAATCGCGAGTTGACTCGCAATCTAAAGGCTGCCGCCACCGATTTGAGCGGCGTAACAGAATCTGACATCTTGCTGGCCATCCGGACCTACCGCGCCGCAAAGAAGCAATTGCCGGAGATCAGGATTGGCAAGTCGAACCAACATCCCTAGAGGGGTGGTCGACACGTCAGTATTCGTAGCCGGAATCGCCGGATTTAAGTCGTTTGTCGCTAGTCCACCAAACCCCAGCGCCGCACTTCTCCGGCGCTGGCTGGACGGAGGCCTCTTCGTCTGGTTAGTCTCGGAAGAAATTCTAACCGAATACAAGTACGTGTTGGAACGTCTAGGTGTGCGCCGTCATCTGATTGGCGTCTCATCAATCGGCTTCGAGAAGAGGCGGAGTACGTAGATGTTGCTGGAACAGTGGAGATCTCGCCCGACCCTGCAGACAATCCGTTTTGTGCGTGCGCCGAAATCGGCAACGCTTCGTTCATTGCCACGCTGAACCCCAAAGACTTCCCGCAAAGCAAGCTGCGTGCCAAAGTGATTCCACCAGGTGCGCCCGTTCCAACGACCGCACCAAAACGCAGATCTGGAAGACGGTGAAGGCGCGCGGCACCGGAAAGAAGCCCTTGGATGTCAAGCCCCACAATGCGCCAACTCGGCCGCGCGAGGAACTAAGAAAACGAGATTTCGTCTAGCTACTTGTCCTCTACCGCAAGCGAGTCGGGGCAACTACGTTGAACGAGTCGATACCGGACCATACAGAAACGTGCTTCTTGTACGATAGTGACGGCGCTGCGAACTTTCATTCGAACCAATATGTGGTACGTGGGGCCAAGCGAGAGATGCCGTCAGCTACTATCAAACTCTTCCTGCCCCGCGGAGATGCGAAGAGCCTGCGCACTGCCGAAATCTCGAATTGGACAGGTAAAGCGGTCGCCGCACCCCGCACCGAACTCGACGAGCTCCTAGCTCGAGATGAATTGGAAAAAGCGGGCGTTTACATCCTCATCGGGAGCGATCCTCTTACTAACTGGCCTCGCGCCTACATTTGGCGAGGCCGAGGTCATTCGCGACCGATTGAAGCAACACAAGACCAAGGAGTTTTGGGTTTCTGCGATCGTTTTCGTGAGCAAAGACGAAAATCTTACAAAGGCGCATTTTGAAGTATCTTGAGAGTCGGTTACTAGTCGAAGCAGCAGAGGTTAATCGATTTGCACTTGAGCAGAATCAAATCCCTTGGCTCGCGGCTTCCCGAATCAGACCGCGAAGACATGGAAGTGTTTCTAGCACGCATTCGGCAGTTACTTCCGGTGCTCGGCTCCGACATTCTTGCTCCGGTAGCTCAACTGACCGCGAAAGCTCAGCCTGGGGGCATGCTTTTCTGTCGTATAAAGGGAGCAGAAGCACGCGGGCAGCGCACCGCGAACGGTTTCGTTGTATTTCGCGATTCAAGCGCCGTTCTTGAGCAGCGCCCCTCTCTGCGGAGAGCTATCCTTACGTGGTTTCGCAGCGCAACCAACTAATCGCGAATGGTTCGCTAATCGAGAAAAGCGGATTCTTGGTCTTTACGAAGGACACCGAGTTTTCTAGCCCATCGGCAGCAGCGGCGGTGGTTCACGGAGGGAGTGCAAACGGCCTCACCGCGTGGAAAAGGAAAGATGGGAAATCCCTGAAGCAACTAGATGAACAAGCTTGATGGTGAGCACCGTATACTATATAAGTCCCGCTCATACCGCCCATGGCTCTTGTTACACGACGCGCCCTTCTGAGCCTCTTGGCGCTGGCGCCAGCCCGCCTCCTCCCCCAGGGAATGGTGTCGCGTGGCGTGCGCGCCGCGCCTGCCGGCAAGCCGTCCTGGCTCCCTTTCCTGGCGCAGTTTACCGACGTCGCGCGCCAAGCCGGCCTCACCGCGCCCGTCATCGCCGGTCATGACACCCGCTGCGACTACATCATCGAAACCATGTCCTGCGGCTGCGCCTTCTTCGACTACGATAACGATGGCTGGCTCGACATTCTCGTTCTTTCCGGTTCGCGCTTTGGCGACCCGCCCCCCGATTCCTCCAACCGCCTCTACCGCAATAATCGAGATGGCACCTTCAGCGACGTTACCTCGCACGCTGGCCTGTTCCGCACCGGCTACTTTTACGGCGTCACCGTCGGCGACTATAACAACGATGGCCACGAGGACCTCTTTCTCACCGGTTGGCCTCAAAACGTCCTCTACCGTAACAACGGTGACGCCACGTTCAGCGATGTCACGCAAGCGGCCGGCCTCGAGAATGCGAAGCCGCGCTGGGGCACGGGCTGCAGTTGGGTCGATTACGACCGCGATGGAAGGCTCGATCTGTTCGTTTCCAATTACGTGGACTTCGATTACCAGCGCGTGCCGCGCAGCGGCGAAAGCAACAGTTGCAACTACAAGGGCGTGCTCGTCAACTGCGGACCGGGCGGTCTGGGCCACGGCTATCACAGCCTCTATCACAACAACGGTGATGGCACCTTCAGCGACGTAAGCGAAAAGGCCGGGATTCACAAGGTGGACCCCGGATATGGCCTCACCATAGCTTGCGCCGATTTCGACAACGACGGCTGGCCCGATATTTACGTGGCCTGCGATTCCACGCCCAGCCTGCTATTCCACAACAACCATGACGGCACCTTCACGGAGCAGGGCCTCGACGATGGAATCGCCCTCAACGAAGATGGCATGGAACAGGCGGGCATGGGCATCGCGGTTGGCGATTTCAAGCTCGATGGCAACTTGCATATCCTCAAGACCCACTTCTGCGAGGACACACCGGTCCTCTACGAAAACGATGGCAAAGGCAATTTCCGCGATGTGACGCTACGTGCTGGACTGGCCGTTGAGACGCGCTTCATCAGTTGGGGCGCCGGTATTGCCGACCTGGACAACGACGGCAACCCCGACCTTTTCTGGGTCACCGGCAGCATTTATCCCGAAGCCGAAAAGCAGCTGCCGAGCCTTCCGTACAAGACGCCGCGCGTCTTGTTTCGTAATCTCGGCAACGGACACTTTGAGGAGTTGCTTCACGAAGCCGGCCCTGGCGTCAGCGAGCCGCATTCCAGCCGCGGCTGCGCCTTCGGAGATTTCGATAACGATGGCGATGTGGACATTCTGATCGTGAATCAGAACGAGCCGCCGTCGCTGCTGCGCAATGATCTTCCCCAAAATGACTTGACCGGCGATCGCCACTGGATCAAGGTGAAGCTGACAGGCGCGGCTTCCAACCGCAGTGCCATCGGTGCGCGCGTTATCTTACGCTACAGCGGCAAGCTGCAGGCGCAGGAGGTGATGGCGCAATCCTCCTACCTTTCCGCGAACGACCGGCGTTTGCACTTCGGCCTGGGCGCGGCCGCACGCGCCGATATCGAAGTCCGCTGGCCGCGTGGCAAAGTTGAGAGATTTTCGAGCGTCCCGGCAGACCGGCTGATTTCGATCACCGAAGGAGCCGGCATCACGAAAGTGCAGAAGTTCTGATGGCCTTCTTACGCCCAATCGCATTCGTAGCGCTCACCTGTGCCGTCGTTGCGCAAACTCCCGCTCCGGAAAGCGCGAAGGTGCAGGCCGCGCGACGGCTGCTCGTACAGGGCAAAACAGAACTTGCCGGTCGCGCGCTGGCTGAAGCGATACACGACAACCCTGGAGACGGCCCGGCTTATCTGCTGCTGGGCGAGATGCTGAACGACGACAACCGTTCGAGTGATGCCATCGAGCCGCTCACTAACGCTGTGCGGCTGCTTCCCGATTCCGCCGAAGCGCACAACGCACTTGGCGAGGCGCTCAACAATTTGAACTCCCTCACCGCCGCCCAAGCCGAGTTCGAGAAAGCGCTGCAACTCGATCCGAACATGCCGCTGGCGCATCTGAACCTGGGCATGGTCCTTGCCCAGACCGAAGAACTCGCCCGCGCCGCCGAACATCTCGATTTGGCCATCACCAAGCTTGGTGCAACTCCGGATGGGGCCCGCGCACACTATCTGCGGGCGAAGGTTTATACCGATCTGAGCCAGGTCGAGCGGGCGAGCGCGGAGTTGCACATGGCCGTGAAGATCGCGCCGGATTTCGCCGAAGCCTGGTCCGATCTGGGCGAGGCGCGCAAGACGCTGCTCGATGATGGCGGTGCGCTCACCGCCTTTGAGCGTGCCGTCGCCTTAAGCCCCTCCGATCCCGTGGCCCTCTCGCGATTGGGCAACGAACTTTATCAGCAGGGTAAGCTCAAGCGGGCGATCCTCGAACTTGAGAAGGCCGACCGTATAAATCCGAAGGATCAGACTACGCTGAACGGCCTGCAGGGGGCGTTGCGCGCGGATGGCCAGATGACGCGCGCCAAACAAGTCAAAGCGCGCCTTGTCGCCGTGCTGCGCGAACGCGACCAAAAAATGCGGAACGAATTAGGCGCCGTCCGTTTGAACGACGAGGGTGCAAAGCTTGAGAAGGCGGGCGACCTGAGAGGAGCGCTGGATAAGTACCGCCAGGGGCTTCAGCTTGACCCCGAGGATGTTGGGATTCGGGTCAACCTCGCGATCACCCTGCTCCGCCTGCAACAGTGGAAGGAGGGCCTTTCCCAACTGGCCGAATCGACGCGCCGCCGCCCCGGCGATCCCGTGCTCAAAGCTGCCTGGGACGATGCGCTCCGGCAAGCACCGCCCGGCTCGTGGCCGTAACAGTATTTCGAGCATCGACTAAGCAAAAGTGGGGACTGCCACAGCGCCCGGAATCGGCCCGATACGAAGCCGCCTGCCCAACCATCGCGTGCTGGCTGTCCCCATTTTTGCGTTGCTCACCGCCTCGTTGCGCCATGGCCGAAAGTGACAGCCTGTTCAGTCGGCACCGCCCGAGGCTGGCTGGCCTGCGACCTCAGTATGGTGGCGCGTCCTTTGCCACTGGCTTCAGTGCCAAATGCTGGAAGTCGAAACTGAAGTCCGTAAGCGGCGAGACTGCTTTCATTTTTGCGCTGTCAATACTGCCGTCGGGGTTGAGCGAGAACGTGATGTAGGCATCGGCGAGCAGTGAGCGATCGGTCCAGCGGGCGACAAACGTATCTTGCTGCCAATGCTCCAGCCGGCCGGTCAACGCAGGCGAGTGCGTGAATCGGATACTAAGTCCGTCTCCTCTCTTTTCCACCAGCACATCTCCGTACCATGGGTCGCGATAGCGCCCGGCAAAGGAATCGAGGGGAAGCGATGGCTTCGATGAAGCATCGCGTTTGGAAGCTGCCGCGGCAACCGTTTTCTCCGCTTCCACCGTCCTACGCTTGTCGACTGTATCGATGGCGGTCACCCAGTCTTTGGGCGGCGCTTCGAGGTAATGGTCGAGCACCGTATAGGCGATCGATTGAAAGGCGCCACCGGATCCCTGATTCGTTAGAACGACCACGCCGACATGTAATTCAGGCAGCATGGCGACAATGCTCACCATTCCTTGCAAGCCTCCGGTATGGAAGACGAGCAGGTGTCCACGATAGTCGCGCAGGACCTCGCCCATGGCGTAGTCGGCGAAATGCGCTTGCGACTCGGCGGTCTCCACCGGTGAGTCTGGCACAGGGAGAATAGTTAACGGCGTCCACAGAGTGCGAGCCTGAGTCTCGCTGAATAGCCGCTTGCCGTTGCCGAGGTCTCCCTTATTCAGCAGCGCGATGACCCACCGGCTCATGTCATCCACCGACGAGACAATCGCCCCGGCCGGTGCGTTGTTGTCGAGGGGACTGTGAGCGACGGGCTGCAGTTTGCCTTCCACCATCGTATGCGGCGCGACGGCGTCAGTCGAGTCATCGATATCGCGGATGCTCGTTTTACTGTCGCGCATATTGAGCGGCCCGAAGAAACGAGCTTTGATAAAGTCAGCCCATGATTGTCCGGAAACTTGTTTGATCAACGCGCCCGCGATGTTGTAAAGAATGTTGTCGTAAGCGTAGGCGCTGCGGAAGCTGGTTTCGAGTGGGACGAAGCGAAGCCGGTAGTTCATCTGATCCGCCGTGAAGTCGGTCCCCGGCCAGAACATGAGGTCGCCGCCACCCAAGGGCAGGCCGCTTCGATGGCAGAGCAGGTCGCGGATTCGCATTTCACGGGTCACATAGGCGTCAGACATCTGGAACCCGGGCAGCCGGTCCACAACGCGGTCGTTCCAATCGAGTTTGCCTTCTTCAACCAGCATCGCCAGGGCAGCGGATGTAAAGACCTTGGTGTTGGAGGCGATGCCAAACAGGGTGTGTGGAGTTACGGGAGCAGGTGCGCCCAAGCGGCGTACACCGTACCCTTTCTCGGCGACCACCTTGCCGTCTTTCACCACAACGACAGCAATGCCGGGGACGTTGAACTCTTTGCGGGCGCGTTCGACCACGCCGTCAAGATAATCGTGGGCAAACGCAGGGACTGCCAGAGCCCACAGGACACACGCGCCACTGATCCGCAGTAACAGACGCATTATTAACCTCCGAGCCTTCTTTCGGGAGACCTCAGTATAACCTGATTCGTTCGCGATCGAGCCGCCCGATTGACGTGCGACGGAGGTAACTCTCTCGACCGAGAAGTTCACTCCCACCTTGAACGTCATCGTCAGATGAATGGGAGGCAGCGCGAACGAGCTTGACAATTACGCAGAGCCGTCCTACAATCGCTTTGTGATGTTAGTCCTCTTATCCAATTCATGTTTGTCGAGCCTCAGCTATCAGCTGAGTGCGGCGGCTTTGGCTGGATTGGATGAGAGACACACATAAGTCTCATATAAATCCAAGCTTTTGAAAAGCCGCCGGCCTCAAGCCGAGCGGCTTTTTCGCGTTTTATGCACTGAAAACCAAGCGGTTAGGTGTCTGCCTGCAAAGCTGATTTGATGGGTTCGACTCCCATTCAGTGCTCCATGGCCGAGTGGTGTAATTGGAAGCCACGCTGGTCCTAGAAACCAGTGCCTTCGGGCGTAAGAGTTCAAATCTCTTCTCGGCCACCAGTTCTTTGACATGCGGGAGGTGCTGTAAACGCATACCTCCCAGAAGACGCTAAGTGTTCGAATCACTTGGCACTCATCAGAAAATAGGCCGTGGCGGAAGGGTTTACGCAGCACGCTCAAAACGTGTGGTCTTCGGACACTGTGAGTTCACATCCCAACCGATCAATCAAGCAGAGGCGGTTCAGCAATGAGTTCACCAATAAGTAAGATCACTACGCCCCGAAGTAATCAATCCCAATCGTCGTCGACGTTCCGGAATGGCCAGCAAGTCTCCCGTCTACGGCGCTACAATTCCTGCTACGATCGGCAGTGGCAGTTAGTGCTCCGTCTCACGAAGCAGGCAGCCAGGCGGCCAACATGAGGGCTCGACCTCGTCTTCACGAGCAACGCACTTTGGAGCAGATTCAACAATGAGTACGGTCAATACATCCGAAGAAGTCAACCGGCGCGGTTTTCTTCGCACTGCGGCAATAACCGTCGCGGCGGCTGTTCCGGCAGCGAGCGCCGAGTCGCGCATGAGTCTTCCCGACGAAGGACCCATGCCCGATTTAGGCGGCGCCATCGGCTGGCTCAACTCGGCACCATTGAACTCTAAGTCCCTCCGCGGAAAGGTTGTGCTCGTCGATTTCTGGACCTACACCTGCATCAACTCCCTGCGACCGCTGCCCTACGTGAAAAGCTGGGCGGCGAAATATAAAGATGCGGGTTTGGTCGTCATCGGCGCGCACACACCTGAGTTCTCGTTCGAGAAAGAGCCCGCGAAATTCGAAAACGCGCTGCGCGATTTGAAGATCACCTATCCGGTCGCGATCGATAGCAATTATCGGATTTGGCAAGGGTTTAACAACGAATATTGGCCGGCGGAATATTTCATCGATGCGAAAGGACGAATTCGTTTTCACCACTTCGGCGAAGGTGAGTATGCCGAGTCTGAACGTGTCATCCAGGAACTTCTGAGGGAAAATGGAGCCACAGGTCTCGATGGGAGCACGGTTAGCGTAACCGCCGACGGGGTCGAGGCGGCACCTAGCGCCGATGTGCAATCTCCCGAAACCTATGTCGGCTATCGTCGCGCTGAACGTTTCGCATCGTCTCGAGACTCACGAAAGACATACAATCCACCTGCGAAGCTCTCATTGAACAAATGGGGATTGAGCGGAGCTTGGAATGTTGGCGCAGAGAATGCGACACTTCAGGAAGTGCCTGGCAAGATTATGTTTCGGTTCCACAGCCGCGACCTGCACATGGTATTACGTCCAGCGAAGACTGGTGAGTCCGTCCGCTTCAAAGTGGAATTGGATGGCGTAGAGCCGCACGACGATTCTGGAGTTGATTCCGGCCCGGACGGCACGGGCACCGTTCGAGAGCCCCGTCTCTATCAACTCATCCGCCAAAAGGGTCCAATACAAGACCGGACTTTTGAGATCGAGTTCCTTGATCCCGGCGCTCAGGCTTTCGTCTTCACGTTTGGTTAGGAGATGGAAATGACTAACATGATGGCGCAGATGCAGGACGAGATGACGCGGAGTTGGCAAAAACTACTATGGCAGAAACTACTGAGGAAAGACTCGCAGCCGCGGGCATCGAACTACCCCCTGCGGTAAATCCTTTTGGTGCTTATGTGCCGGCCGTCCGAAGAGGGAATTTGTTGTTCCTGAGCGGAATGCTCCCCACGGTGGGCCATGAACCCAAATTCCTTGGTCGCGTTGGAAAGGAACTGATCCATCGGATCTTCTGAAAATTGCCGATGCTGCCTCGGGAGAGCCTGCCGCTGGGTGTGCCGGTCGAGTTGGAAGTGATCTTCGAGGTCGGCTGATTGAGTAAGGAGAAACAAGAATGGAAACGCCGAATGTCACAGATAAGGTAATTGTAATCACGGGCGCCAGCAGCGGCTTGGGAGAAAGCACCGCGAAGCTTCTTGCGTCCCGCGGGGCGAAGGTCGTACTGGGAGCGCGCCGTAAAGACAGGATCGACTCGGTGGTGAAAGAGATTTCGGCCACGGGAGGTAAGGCCGCCGGGTTCGCCGTCGACGTCAGGAATCGCGCCCAGGTGGAGACGTTCATCAAAGAAGCCGTCGACAACTTCGGCCGCGTCGATGTGCTGGTCAATAACGCTGGTATCATGCCCATCGCACCGATTGGCCTCCTGAAGGTGGATGAATGGGATCGGCAGATCGACATCAATATTAAGGGAGTCCTGTATGGCGTTGCCGCCGTTCTGCCTCAAATGCAGAAGCAAAAGAGTGGGCACATCATCAACATGGCTTCCGTCTTCGGGATTAAAGTGTTCGCACCCGGCGGGACGGTTTATTGCGCGACCAAGGCCGCCGTTCGAACGTTGACGGAAGGACTGCGCATGGAGTTGCATTCCGAAAACATCCGCTGCACCATGATCTCGCCGGGCGCGGTATTGTCCGAACTGCAGACTTCAACCTCTGATCCGTCCTCCGCCAAATTCGTCAAGGAGCTTTACGACAAGGTCGGCATTTCCGCGGATTCGGTTGCTCGCGCCATCCTATATGCCATCGAGCAACCCGCCGACGTGGAAATCGATGAGGTCGTTTTGCGTCCGACCGCGCAGGATTTTTGAAACGACCAAACTCGCAACCATGGTTAGAAACTCGGCGCTAGGCAGCTCGGCTGGTCGAGAAAGGATAAACACACACATGTCACAGCACGTTTTTTACCGCACCGTGAAGGTCGACGGACTCTCCATTTTTTATCGCGAAGCGGGACCGCAAGATGCCCCAACGCTTCTCCTGCTCCACGGGCTACCCTCTTCCTCGCGAATGTTCGAGCCGCTCCTCAGCCGCCTATCCGATCGCTATCACCTTGTCGCGCCCGATTACCCGGGCTTCGGACACAGCGACTGGCCGGACACCAAATCATTCGCGTATACGTTCGATCACTACGCGGAGATTATGAATCACTTCACCGAAGCGCTCGCTCTTTCGCGCTATTCGCTCTACATGCAGGATTACGGCGGGCCGGTGGGTTTTCGTATGGCTCTGGTCTATCCTGACCGGGTCGAGGCGCTCGTCGTCCAGGACGCTGTCGCACACAACGAAGGCCTCGGGGTGAATTGGAAGCCGCGCCGCGCCTTTTGGGCCGATCGCGCTGCCAACGAAAGTACACTTCGTACAAATCTCCTGTCCTTGCCGGCCACTCGGACACGCCACGTTGGCGGCGATCCTAACGTGGATCGCTACGACCCGGATCTATGGACGGACGAGTTCGCCTTCCTCAGTCAGCCGGGCCAGGCGGACATTCAAAGCGATCTGTTTTACGATTACCGAACGAATGTGGAGGCCTACCCGAAGTGGCAAGCATGGATGCGCGAGAAACAGCCGCGTCTGCTGGTGATCTGGGGTAAGTATGACTTGTCGTTCGATCTCTCGGAGCCGGAAGCCTATCGGCGTGATGTGCCGAATGCCGAGGTCCATGTCCTGGACGCCGGTCATTTCGCATTGGATACTGCGGCCGAAGAAATCGCCGCATTGGTCCGAGGCTTTTTGGCTAAGGCCGCTATGCGAGCGCAGGCTTAACCTCAGCCGCTCAACGTGATTGCAGCCCAACAGTGCGAAAACAGAGCCGTTCGAATCGCTGGGCCAAGCGACCCCGGTTGAGCCGCTTCTCGTTCGCACTTGCGTGGTCAACAACGCCGTGCAGCCCGCTAAAGAGAAAGACCGCCGTGAACCGAGGGTCGTCAATCTCCCATACCCCCGCCTCAGAGCCGTCCCGAAGCAATTCGTAAAGATGATCGATGATGGCGTTGTTCACAAGACCTTCTCGCGTGGGAGGGCGAGACTCGTAAAAGACAACATCGTGAAGCCGAGTGGAGTCCAGATAGCCGGCGACACTGCTCTTGGCCCATGCTGCCAGCCGCCCCTCCCAGTCCTCTTTCTGCTTTGTTTCGACCGCTGCTTTTATGCTGCGCAGGAGTTCTTGCGCAAAGCGTTCGCGAAGTTCAGTCAGTATGTCCTCTTTCGAGGAAAAATAGAGATAGAACGTCCCCTTGGCGACGCCGGCGCCAGAAGTGATCTGCTCTATCGTCGTTGGTCCTACCCCTTGTTCGAGAAACAGACGTTGCGCGGCGTTCACAAGCTCATTGCGACGCTCTTCAGGAGGCTTGGTCCTCGGTCGCAACTTGCTTACGGCGGGCATAAGAACAGTTTAGGCTGCGACCCGGCGTTCCCGTTATCAGCAGAACGCCGCCGCATTCTCCTGCGCCCACTGCTCGAAACGGATGGGCTTTCGTCCAACCACGCGATTGACGTTGTCCGTAACTCGCGCCAGACGCCCTTCGCGGATTGCGCGGTAGATCGAAATGTGCGCTTCGATGATTTCCGGCGGCTCGTCCTCTTTCGTCATTTGCTGACGCTCTTGTTCCTCGGAGATCGGCTCGAACTTCACCGGTTTCCCGGCGGCCGCCCCGATCTTCTCCGTCATCTCGGCATAACTGAGCGCCTCGGGGCCTGAGATCGGCAACATCTCTCCCTCGTACTTCTGCGTCGTCAACGCCAAAGTCGTAACGGCGACAATATCGTCGGGATGAATAAACGCGATCCTGCCGTCTCCTGTGGGCGAGCGTACAACCCCTTCCGCCTTGATCGAGGCCGCCCATCCAAGCGCATTCGACATGAAACCACCGGGCTGCACGAACGTGAACGCGATCCCGCTCACGCGAATAGCGGACTCACCTCGCGCATGCCATGCGCCGGTCCCGGCATTTTGCTGTGCATCCATCGAAGAAAGTTTGACCAGATGCTTCACGCCCGCTGCCTTTGCAGCCCTCGCCGCCGCCTCGTCCCGCGCCTCGATCTCGTGACCTACGTTAATAAGTAAGAGAGCGTCGATGCCTCGGAGCGCTGCCGCCAGCGACTTCGCATCCGCCAGATCGCCAGTGATGATATCGACACGATCGCCGTAGCGCGCTCGCGCCTTCTCCGCATCGCGCACAAAGACACGCGGGCGTTCGCCGCGCTCAAGCAGACATTTAACGACGCCAGACCCGATCTGTCCGGTCGCGCCTGTAATGAGATAGTTCATAAGTTTCTCCTTTGAATTCGTCCATAGTAGCACATGACTGACGGTCAGTCAAAAAAGCACGCCTATTTGAAGATGTCCGTTTCGTTCAATACTTTCCTGGGCTGCGCTTATTCACCTCGCGGATGAGGTGCGACTCGTCTGCATAACCGTAAGACTGCGCAAGATCGGATGGAATTCGTTGGAGTGACGCCAACAAGCCTTCTGAGGGCATTGGGAAAGGGAAAGCCTTCCGCGCCAGAAGGGCTTAGGGATCCCGGAACAGAGCGCGAAAACCTTCCTGCTCGAAATGCTTGTCGCTGTGAGAACTTCCGTCAGGCCCTCGCGCCGCATGGTCTGCATCGAAATACAGTCGGTGAGGCTGTAGCCCTTGTCGGGACGGCTGGCATAGAGATCGAACCCGGACCAAAACGATTCATGACTCTGCGGAATGATGCGCACGGCGTCATCGGAAAGCAGCTCGCGCACGGTCTCCACAGCGCGGTTTCTAAGCCAGCTATCCCCGGCAAAGAACGTCAGCAGCCCGGTCAGAACTTCTTCGGTCGTGGTGACGTAGCCTCCGGAAAGAAGATCATCGAAACGCAGGGCCACTTCGGCATGCAGGTCGCCCCGATTCGTTAATGCGATCCGGTAAAACGTGTCGGCAAAAACCGGTTTCACTGCTCTCTCTTGGGAACACCATAAATGTAAGTCCGCGGACCTGCACGTAAGCCTCGAGGGCTGCCGCCTGTTGGTCGGGCATCTGGATTTGAACGGTTGTCATGGCAAGTCCTTGCAGGTTTCTTCTGCTTTTAGAGTAGAGCATGTGGGACGCTCTGTCATCTTCGAACGCGCTTTCACCATTCTCAGGAAGCGGGGGGCGGACTTGACGTCGGGCTGCCAGCTCTCGGCCTAATAGGCCGCCAGACGCCTCAACCGGACAAATTGCCAACGCCCTTCATCCACATCCCCTACGATGCAGCAATGACAGACCATATTGGTCGCCATTCAACATCCACTTTTCTCCATCAACTGCTAAACTCTTATCTAAGACCATATCAGTCTTATATCCTGTAGCCGTGCCGTTTTTTCGCCATCTCAGGCAAACTATGTTTCTAGTCGTTGTCCGATTTATATCTCTCGCCGTCATCGCCCCTTGTCTTCTCCTATGCAGCGTTGGCGGCCGCATCCAAGGCACCGTCAAAGATTCCTCGGGCGCGGTCATTCCCCAAGCCAAAGTAACCGCAACCAACCTCGCTACCGGCGCGGCGCAAACGGTCATTACCGGCGTTGACGGTACGTACGCCTTTCCGGTTTTGCCTGTCGGTCGCTACTCGGTTGAGATCGACTTTCCGCATTTCACATCCTATAAGCGTACGGGCATTGCCGTCGACGCCGACAGTTCTTTGGTCATCGATGCCTCTCTCGAGTCCGGCCGGCAGCAAGAAACGGTAACAGTCACCGATAGCACCGTTCATGTCGAAGCGGTGAACAGCCAACTGGGAGAAGTGATCTCAGGGCGTTGGATGACGTCCATTCCGTTGAACGGCCGCAGCTTCACAGACCTGCTCTCCATGCAGCCGGGAGTCGCGCCCGCCACTTCCATCACCGCGAACACGGTTCAAGATGTCGGCGCGAGCGTTTTTTCGCCCTCGGGCGATTTGAACCCCGGCACCATTTCCGTGAATGGGCAGCGCGAATTTGCCAACGCCTTTATCGTCAATGGAAGCGACGTTGAAGAAGACGTAAACATGGGCACGTCCATTATTCCGAATCTTGATTCCATCGCCGAGTTCCGAATTCTCACCAGCAACTTCGACGCCGAATATGGCGAATTCAGCGGCGGACAAATCAACGTCATTACCAAGTCCGGAACCAACGAAGTGCACGGCGATGCTTTTGAGTTTCTGCGCAACACAGATCTGGATGCACGAAACTATTTCTCCCCTTCGCGCGCGGCGTTTCACCAGAACCAATACGGCGGCACGGTGGGCGGCCCCATTCGGCGCAATCAAGTGTTCTTCTTTTTCGACTATCAAGGCACCCAGCAGAGCCAAGGCATTGACACTGGTTCGATTCCCGTACCATCCGCGCAAGATCGAGCCGGCAATCTTTCAGATCTCGCTTCTTCCCTCACCGGAACTGTCAGTGGACCCTACTTCGCCAATTTGCTTTCTCAGAAATTGGGATATTCGGTAGCTACGGGCGAGAATTACTACACTGCGGGCTGCTCCGTCACTACTCAATGTGTGTTTCCCAACGCCATCATTCCTCAACGCGCGTGGTCCACTCCTGCGCAAAAACTCCTCCAGTACATCCCATCCCCTAACCCCGGAACCAACACCTTCACCACATCCTCATACCTCCAAACTTTGAATGACAACAAAGGTGGCACGCGTCTCGATGCCAATTCGCGCTTCGGCATGCTGTCGGCCTACTATTTCCTCGATAACTACACTCTCAATAATCCCTATCCCGTGGCGCAAGGTGGCGCGAGCGTCCCCGGCTTTAACGCGCAGTATCTAGGCCAAGCCCAACTTGTAAACCTGGGCGATACAAAATCATTTGGTCCGAACACAGTGAACGAATTCACACTCAGTTTCATGCGTAACCACAACGTTCTCGGCAAGCCGGAAGGCGGCCTCGGAGTCAGTCTGGCCTCTCAAGGCTTTGTGACAAATTCAGGCGCGCCCAGCATCGTTCCGTTGGCTCCGCAACTCGTAGGTGTCGAGAATCTCGTCTTCAACAGCTTCTCCATCGGCACCAACACCAATGAGCTAAAGCAGGTGAACAATACCTATCAAATAGCCGATGGTTTTTCCCACGTCCTGGGCAGGCACACTCTGAAAATGGGAGGTGAGTCTCACTATGACCAGGTGAACGTCGACCCCATTGCCCAGTTCAACGGGAGTTTTGTCTTCACAGGTAGTGAAACGGGCAGCGATTTTGCCGATTTCTTGCTCGGCGCGCCAAGTCAATACAACCAGAGCCAGCTAAATTCTTTTTACAGCCGAAATAAGTATGTGGGAGCCTACCTCCAGGACAGTTGGCGTGTTTCCCCTCAACTGACACTGAACTATGGCCTGAGGTGGGACCGCATTGAGCCTTGGTATGAGAAATACAATCAAATCTCCACGTTTGTTCCCGGGGGGCAGTCGGAGGTTTTTCCTGGAGCTCCCGCAGGGATTCTCTATCCCACTGATCCGGGCGTCCCACGCACCCTCGCTCCTCCCGGCGAAGAATTTTCACCTCGCATTGGCATCGCCTACTCACCTACCGCGCAATCGGACACCTTTGTGAGCAAGCTGCTCGGTGGGCCGGGAAAAACCAGTATTCGCGCCGGTTTTGGGATGTTCTATACCGCCATCGAAGCTCTGTCCATTTCGGTCGCTGCGGCGAACGCGCCATACGGAACCACCTACACAAGCCCGGCGCCACCTTTGTTGAACGATCCGTTTGTCACCGCCTCCACCGGTCAAAACTTCGGCCAACCATTCCCTGTCAATCTCGCGCCATTGAACGCATCAAGATCAAACCCCGATTCGAATATCGATTGGGCGCAATACACCCCCATCAGCGGCATCCCCGCGTACCTCACATCCAACAAAATCCCGTACAGTGAGCAGTATATGTTCTCCCTGCAACGTCAAATCGGCCAAAACACGCTACTCAGTGCCAACTATGTGGGCAACGAAGGCCATCGGTTACTGGTATTGATTGAATCGAATCCTGGCAATCCGGCGCTTTGTGTCAGCTTGAGCCAGCCCGCCGCCGTGGCGCCTGGAACCGTTACCTGTGGACCGTTCGGAGAAGGGAACACTTATACCACCGCATCGGGTCAAACCGTGTACGGCACGCGCTCACCGCTCGGAGCAAATTTCGGCAGCAACGCCAATCAATCCACCACCGGCAATTCCAACTTCAATTCTTTGCAACTCAGTCTCCGCCACACCAGCGGTCCTTTGCAAATGTTCGCTTCTTACACATATGGCAAATCTCTCGACCATTCTTCTAATGTCGGCGAAGAAGCGAATCCAACAAATGCCGCGCTCAGCTACGCTGTTTCGTCTTTCGACATCAAACACAATTTCGTTCTCAGCTACGATTACACGCTTCCCGTCGATCGCCTGTTTCGCAAGGCAAATCGCTGGGCAAAGGATTGGACCATCTCCGGTATCACTCACTTGAGCACGGGGTTCCCCATTACTATGGTGAATAACAGCGATAACTCCCTGCTCGGGACCAATCCCAATGGTGTCAATAACTCCGGCATTGACGAGCCGGAATACACCGCGGGCCCTCTCGAAATAAACCACAATCCACGGAACGGCGCGAGCTACTTCAACACGTCGCTGTTTAGCTTGCAGCCGCTAGGAACGCCCGGCAATAGCCCCCGCCGCTTCATCTACGGGCCCGGTTCGGAGAACTTCGATATGGCGCTGAGCAAAAAACTGTCGCTGGGGGAATCTACCGCGTTGCTGTTCCGCTTAGAAGCGTTCAACGTCTTCAACCACGCCCAATTCTTCGGTCCTTTGTCTGTGGATGGCACACTGGGAAGTTCGTCTTTCGGAGACGTCGTCAGCGCAGCGCCGCCTCGTCTGATTCAAGCTGCAGTGAAGTTCACCTTTTAGCTTCTGTCTTTTGCGTATGGGGCGGCGCCCGACAAATCTGAAACCGAGCCAGGGAGCGTCAGCGACCCAAAAACCTAAAAACTGAATCGAGCTCCGAGTTGCGCGGCGAACGGGATGCCTACAGTGGTGCCGGGTCCAAAGAAATCTCCCAAAGCTCCCGCCGGAACGCGCAACTGGTTCAGACTCGTAATTGGCTGCGATTGCGTGCAGTTTGCGTTCAAGCAAATGGCCGTCGCATTGTAGAGATTATTCACCGGATTCGGCAATGCCGCCAGGTTCGTCACATAGTTGGCGCCCGGATTGTTGCGGTTAAACAAGTTGAAAAACTCGACGAATGGCACTAACTTGTAACGCTCTTTGAACCTGACCGGGCGCGATACTCGCAAGTCAACCTGAATGTAAGGCGCGCCGCGAAATTCGTCCAGAGACGTTTGAACCCCATTGATCACCGCCCGATCGTCAATTGCGTCTCCGAACCCGTTCACATCCACCGGCGTCGTTATGGTAAACGGCCGCGCACTCTCCGCTTGGCTCAGCGTCGTTAAGTCCACTCCTCCCCACAAATGGAGAGTTCCCGCTAAAACGAACCGATGCCTAACGTCTTCGCCCGATGCCCCATAATCGCCCTTCGCAAAAGCGTTCAGCGGATCGCAAACGCCATTCACATAGTCGAATAGCTCACCCAGCACGCAGCCCCAGGTTTGCGCCTTCGACAGCGTATAGTTCGCCACCACATTAAAGCGGTCTGTCACGTTACCCTGCAGGTGCACCGAAAAGCCGTTGTAGCTCGAACGGTTGTCCGTTCTATACACGGAGATATTCGGAACGGTCGCTTGCTGCGTTGCCACATCCTGCGAAAACAGCGGTGAAAAAAGCGTGTAGCCGGCAGTGTATTGATATCGCCTGTAAGCGTGTACGCCCTCTTCGTGTGTAAAATCCGCGCTCAGCTTCCAGTTCGCATTGAAGGCGTGTTCCATTCCTCCCGTTGCATGCAGCGCATACGGAGTCTTGTAGGCTGGGTCGATCAAAGCGCCGCTGCCGCCATTGGCCGCGCCCGGTAGACACCCCGGATCTCCCGGCGCCGTGCATACACCCGGCGCTTGATTCACTGCCTGAAATGCGGTCACCCAGCCGTTCTGTGCCAGATCGTTATAGAACATTCCGAACCCCGTCCGAATCACAGTCTTCTTATCTTTGCCCGGCGCATAAGCAATGCCCAATCTTGGTCCAAACTGCAGCCGGTAATCGTGTGGCGCGCCTGGATGCTCAAACAACGGAATGTGCAGCGCTTCTATTGTGAGCAGCGCGGGGTTTTCCAGTTGCGACTCTCCGGACGCCGTAAACAGGCCGAAAGTCGTGTCGTACCGTAACCCATAATTAATGGTTAAAGCGTGTGTGACACGCCATGAATCTTGTGCGTAGAATCCAAGCCGCTGCACATTTTGAGAAAACGAACCGTCGCCGGCGGGCGTGCTGCTGCATGTTGTTCCGGGCGTCACCGTCAGCCCCCCGCTGGGAGTACACGACAGATCAACCCCAAATTGCTGTGGGTTGCTCAGGTAGTCAGTCGGATTCATTGCAAACACGGTCAGCTTTTCCGCGTTTGCCGAAAGGGCGCCGCTCATCACCGGCTCATGAATCACATCTACGCCCCAATTAAACGAGTGTGTTCCGGCCGTATGCGTCAGCGCGTAGCGAACCTGATATTTTTCTTGATTTCGCAGAATCGGAAACGCCGTTATGGGCGTGACAAACTGATTGTCTCCGAAAGTCTCGAAACCCGAAATGGTCTGGGAGGTCGAACTGAACGGGAAGGCGAGAGCAAAGCCCAGCGTGGAATTCCGTTCCTGTGTGAGATGCAGATAGCTGCTGTCAAACGTGAAGCTCCCAAGCCATGTAGGGCTAAAAATGAATTGATTTCCCAGCACCAGATTGAAATAGTTCGAGTGCCAGGTAGTTCCCGTCGAAGGCAGCGTCGCTTGTTCCACAAAGGCGTTGTCCGTTGTGTACGTGTCCACAGACCCGCGCAGAAACCACTGCGACCGCGCTGATTCAGACCAATCCAGCCGCTGTGACGCTAAGTTGTCGCGAAACGGAATCGCGACATTGTTCGGCACCGCTATGGAACTGACACCTGGAATCAAACCCTGGCTCGCTAACGAAGCCAATGCCTGAAACTGCGTCAAGCTAGCGGGACTGTAAGCGATGCTGGCTCTCTCCCGCACTCCCTCATATGATGAAAAAAACCACAGCTTGTCCTTGATAATCGGCCCGCCGATAGTAGCCACATAGTTCTGCCGCGAGAAGGGCTGCTTCGGCAAGGGCGCCGGATTCTCAATCGGGTACCGCGCATCCAAAGCCGCGGCCCGCTCATAGAAGGCTTCGTCTCCATGCCAGTCGTTCGTGCCCCGCTTCGTGGTGATGATCACCGAACCGCCCACGGTTCGACCTGTGGCCGCATCTTCTTGCGATGTCTGCACCGCGAATTCCTGTATGTCGTCAGGTGAAAAGCTCTGCAGAAAACCACCAATATAATCGTCTGAGTTGTCCCCGCCATCCACCGAAAGAACATCGTTGAGACCAGAACTGCCTCCGAATGAGACCGCGGTAATCCGCGCCTTTGTCGGGTCCGAAGGTTCCACCGGTTCCGTGCCCGGCACCAGAAAAGCAATGTTTGCGAAACTGCGGCTTGCCAGCGGAATCGTTTGCAGATCCCCGCGAGTGACCACTCCTCCGTGCACTGCGCTCGTCACGTCAATAGGCGCGGTCGTAATCGAAGACGACGCTCCTTGTACATTGACGCTTTGCTTCAGAGTTGCCGGCTGCAGCGTCACCGCGATCTGCCGCGCGGAGCTCACTTCGATGCCAACTGTGGCTTCCGCCTGCGCGAGACCGGGAGCCGTGACGGAAACCTGATACGTCCCGGGCGGTAGGTCGTTGAGCCGGAATTCACCATTCTCGTTGCCTATGGCTTCTCGCTGGCTTTGCGAACCAACCAAACTTGCCTTAACCTTCGCTCCCGGAACCCGCGCGCCGCTCGAGTCGCTAACCGTTCCCAGCAAACTGCCGTGGAAATCCTGCGCTGAGCACGGGCCCGAAAGAACCATCAACGTAAACCACAAATAACGCCCCAAGCGAATATTCATAAACCCTAACGATAACGCAACCAAACAGGCCCAATTCGGGGACGTGCTACCCGTTGACCCCGCCCTTCATACACTCTTAGTACTACCACCCCTTATCCGATCGTCCTGGCCGTTTTAAAACGGCTCAGCCAGCTTTTTCCGCTACAGGTGTGTTACGATTACCCGCAAATGGCCCGATAGCATGTTTAGAACATAATTGAAATCTGATGCGCCCATTCGCCCTCATCCTTTTCCTAGGCACCACACTCCCCGCCCAGATCCCCACTGCCTACACGCCTCTCACTTCCAGCCAGCGATGGGAACACTACTGGCATAGCACTTTTCTTTATCCCGGCCTGTATTTCGCCGCCTTCGGCGCCGCCGGCGGAACCCAACTCGTCAAAGATCCCCCGGAATGGGGACAAGGCCTTCCCGGCTACGGCAAGCGCGCCGGCACATTCTTCGCTAGCTACGCCATCCAATACACCGTGCAAGAAGCTGCCGACGCTGCCCTCGGTTATGACCCTCGCTATATTCATTGCGAATGCAAAGGCGGCGTCCGCCGCGTCGCCCACGCCTTCGTTTGGTCTTTTCTTACCAAGAACGATCAGGGCCATACTCGCTTCAACGCGCCGGTCCTTGCCGGCGCCTATGCCGGCGAAATAGTGCCCTATCTGTGGTATCCCAGCCGTTTCAGCCCTCTAAAAGACGGTTTCCGCGGAGGCTCCCAGGAAGTCGGCATCACCGTTGGCATCAACATTATTCGCGAGTTTGGCCCCGAACTCAAACGTTTCTTCCGCGTCACGCCCAGCCCCTAAACCGGATCAGCCGTTCAGTCTTGCCTAGGCGTTACAACGCTCGTGGAGAGAAATGAATCCGGCTGCGCGATCCAGTCGCATTCCGCTAGTTCCCCATACGAACGGGATTTCTCGCTCACGAATCACGGGCCGCGGAAGCCAAAGAAATCTGCGACCCTCACCCATTTGCGTCCAGTGGCAACCCGCAGTTCCGTGCAACGGTTCACCCAAGAACTACACAATAGTACGTATGAAACCTCCCGATTCATCGACTCGCCGCCACTTCCTATCATCTGCCGCGATCCCGCTCACGGCAATCCTAAGCGAGCAGGCCGCACTGGCCCAAGCGTCCTATTCCGAGGCTGTCCTGAAGAAACATCCCGTCGCATATTGGCGTCTGGGAGAAAAACACGGTCCAGAAGCCGCCGACGCCTGCGGCAACGGCCACAACGGAAAATACGTTGGCAATCCTGTCTTCGGAGAACCCGGTGCCATCGTCGGCGATCCCAATACGGCGATCGGAATCGCACCGCCGGGCTCATACGTAGAGATCCCAAATTCTCCACAATTCAGCGTGCAGACCAGCGCACGGGGACTAAGCGTGGAAGTCTGGATGCGGCCAGATGTTCTCGTTTTTCCCGGCCAAACCGAAGATCCCTACGTGATGTGGCTCGGAAAAGGCGAAAACAGTGCAACGGAATGGGGATTCCGTTTCTATAGCCAAAAATCGACTCGGCCCAACCGTATCTCTGCTTACGCTTGGAACGCTGACGGCGGGCTCGGTTCAGGCGCGTACTTTCAGGACGTCCTTAAAGTAGGGGAGTGGTTACACATCGTGGCGACGTTTGACTCATTTACCGAAGCCAACTCAGGCGCGGGGGTCTCTATTTACAAGAATGGCCAATTACGCGGCAGTCCGGCAACTTCAAAAGGTGCGCGGTATAGTACGTACAATGTCAAGCCAAGCGCAGGGACCGCGCCGGTGCGTTTGGGAACGCGAGACCTCGGCTCGTTCCTTACCGGAGGTCTCGATGAAGTTGCTATTTATCCCCGAAAACTTACTCCGGCGGAGGTTCGGGAACATTTCCGCTGAGCGGCAGCACAGCGAAAATACGGCGGACGGATTACGCCATGCAGCACTCATTTCTTAACGCGTTGCGGACCGGCACACTACTCGCCGCGTTGTCTTTTTGCTTTGCCAGAGCAGATACTCCCATCCATGGAGTCTGGGTTTGGAAGTCCGCTTCCGTCCTCAAAGAGCCAGGAAGCCTCCAGGCGCTGCTCGGTTTCTGCCAGTCTTCCGGCGTCAATGAGGTCTACATTTCTACGGCTGGGGAGCTGACCGTCGCGTCAGAGCAGACGAAAATCGCCAATCTTATCGGTCTCCTTCATCAATCGAACATTCGAGTAGAAGGCCTGCTGTCGAGCACAGACGCAGACGAGCCCGGCCCGCACAGACAAAAATTACTGGCTCATGTCGCTGAAATTCTGCTGTTCAACCAGCACTATCCAAGAACACGCTTCGACGGCATTCACCTTGATATTGAACCTCAGCAACGAGCGGAGAACAAAGGCGCCGGTAATTTGACGTTCCTTCCGAATCTGGTCGATACCTATCGCGCCGTAGAGGCGTCAGCCGAGCCGGCAAAGCTGAAGGTCAACGCCGACATTCAGACCAAACTATTAAAAGGCGACACTAACCAGCGAAGAATGCTTCTTTCGGCGCTGCCGCGCTTCACCCTCATGCTATACGAACTGAACAGCCCCAACGACGGAACCAGCCCAGCACAGAAAAAAACTAAACTGATCGAGGCCGGCCGAAGATATCTGGATCTTGCGTACGCCGGATTAACTGAGCCAAATCTCGCGGAGACGAGCATTGCCCTGCGAACAGCAGATTACAACGACTTACTTCCCGCCATGCTCACAGCCTTGGACGAAGCATTTCGCTCGGACCCACGCTATCTCGGTTGGGCTCGGCATTCATACAACGACACTCTGCAGGTTGTAGCCGAGCACTAAACACAGACGGCTCCGTCCGCAAAGTAAACCTGCCCGCAGGTCGGCGCGTTGTCGGCGACCGCATCCCATACCGCTTGCGGATCTCTAACATTGCCCATGACACCGGCAGTTTCTAACTCACCAGATCCTCGAAAACGTCTGCCGCCACAGCTCCTCATCGCCCCACTCCGCGACCAAAAGAACATCCGTCGCAGGCGACACTTTCGGGCCGCTCCAGCCCCCGCCTTCAAGGGCAGTCTGTCTACCTAAGCGTGATCCAGCCACACTCGAGCCCCCGACCACCCTGATGCAAGGTGTTCTGCGGCTCCCCGCGGAAAGTATTCTTAGATGAAAGGAGTCGGCATGGCCAGGGAACAAAAGCAAACCACCTCTGCGGCGAACGGTAGATTCTGGGGTGCAGCCGCCGCTGATTGGGCGGCGATCCAAGAACAAAACTGTCGCGCCGTCTACACAGCTACATTCGACCACCTAGGACTTGGGGCAGAAACCCGGTATCTCGATGTGGGATGTGGCTCCGGAATGGCCGTCCAGTTAGCCGCCGAAAGGGGTGCTCAAGTCTCGGGCCTGGATGCAGCCGAGAACTTGCTCGCCATCGCTCGTCAGCGTGTGCCAAAGGGTCACTTTCACATTGGCGAATTAGAGAGTCTGCCTTTTTCAGATGGTTCCTTCGATCTAGTAACGGGCTTCAATTCTTTCCAATACGCTGCGAACCCCGCTGCCGCGCTCGCGGAGGCAAAGCGAGTCGTCAGGCCCGGCTCACATGTTGTCGTGATGACCTGGGGCAAACCCGACGGGATGGAAGCCTCGTCCCTTGTCGCTGCGCTGCGCCCATTCCTGCCGCCACCACCGCCCGGTGCGCCTGGACCATTCGCTTTATCAGAGGAATCAGCACTGCGCGCGTTCGCATCGGCCGCGGCTCTCGAACCGCTGGAGGTATTCGACGTCGATTCGCCCTGGCAATACGTCGACTTATCTACCGCCTTACGGGGTCTTCGCTCTTCGGGAGTCGCTGCGCGTGCCATCGAGAACTCCAGCGCGGAAGCAGTCGATGCAGCTCACGCGAAGGCGCTGGCAGTATTCCGTCAATCCGATGGGAGCTACAAAATCGGCGCTTCGTTTCGCTGCCTTGTTACTAGGGCCTGAGCCCCGCCGCCACCAAAGGCACGCCCCTGATCGAGCCATCTTGTCTTAGGCGGGGCGGTGCACATCCTTCGCGCCGCTTGAGCGGGGCTGCGCTGCTCTGACGCAGAGCAAACCCCTTCCCCCAAACGACAACATTTCGTGCGCGAAGCGGTGCCGGGAAAATGCGTTTTGGTTGCCACACCAGCACGGAGTGTAACGAAGTTTGCTGTGCATTCACTAAGCACAGACGCGGTTGCACAAACCATAGAACTGGCTTGGCGACCTGTCTACGAGGGTGCGCTCTAAGGTGCGCGCACTGAATCCTCGTGACCAATGTTTCAAGACTGTCGGAGACCAACACACATGAAAACACTGAATCAATCGAAAAGGTACGCCGCTTTGCGGGTATCAACACTCTCATGCACAGAACATTTGGGCCGCTCCATCAAAGGCATCCTGATTGCTGGCGGTCTAGCTGCCGCCCTCGGGATACCCGCTTGGGCAGCACAGAACACAGACGCAGCAACTGACCCGGAGTCGGCGGCGCACGCTACCTGGCACAAAATCATGAAGCAGGCCCCCGCGACCGAGCAAGGGTGCTTTCATGCAGCCTATCCCAGCGTCGTCTGGGAAAAGGTGGATTGCGCGATCGGACCGGCACGCGTTCCCAAGCACGTCAAACCAACTGGCGGTGAGGCCGAGGTCGTAGGCAACGGCGGCGACTACGTCGGCGAAGCGACCGGATTAATCACGTCGGCGGCTGGAGATTTCGTGGTCAGCGGCGTGAAATCCGAAAAGAGTGTGGGCGTTGCCGCATTCGGCGGGGGTGGCATTCTTGGCTCGAACGAGTACTCGGTGCAGCTCAATACGAACGACAAGATGAGCACCTCCGCATGTGACGGGCATAGCGGCTGCACGGTTTGGCAACAATTCGTCTATGCGACGGATTATTTTGGCGCGGGCACGGCCGCGGTATTCATGCAGTATTGGCTGCTTGATTGGGGCTCGTCCGCCTGTCCGAGCGGCTGGGGCAAATATGATTCAGATTGCTATGCGAATAGCCCGTTGGCGCCGGCAGCGGACATTCCGATCACGAGCCTCGCCCAGTTGGAGCTCGGTGCGTCCGTGCAGGCTGGCGGTTTTGATTCGGTTACGCTCTACTACGGCTCAGACGTGGTGACCATGAACTGGTTTGACTCTATGCTTGATATTTCCTCGGTCTGGAACAAGGTGGAGTTTAATATCGTCGGCGATGCGGGCGGCTCGCAAGCCCAATTCAATAGCGGCTCCTCGCTCAAGGTGATTCTTGCTTTCGCAGATGGGTCCGCCAAAAAGCCAACGTGTCTCGCTAATAGCGGGACTACTGGAGAGACCAATAATTTGAACCTCGGCGCTTGTACGGCTTCTGTTGGGATCTTTGGAATCCCTCTCATCGAGTTCTCCGAATCGAACTGAAGCGCTTTCCGGCATCCTGCATCAACTGCGGGTCCGACACGACAGCTTAGTGGGACACCCTAAGCTGTCTTTTTATGCCTTGTGCTCAGAGCACGCGGCGCCAGTGTATCGACGCTGTTCGAGGGTCGACTGCGCTGAATCTTCTGTGAACCGAAGTAATCGAGTGCCTGCTCGGATCTGAATCGTAGGGGGTGACTTCGGGAAAGTGCTTTTCGGTCAATTGCGTGTCATCATGATTGGTCCGACCCTAGGAACACGGTGAGCACAAAAACGCCGTGTGTGGGTTGAAGGACACCAGTGAGTTGTCGGACGAGGAAATTTGTTCGGGGTCGTGCGATTGCATTGTCTAAAGACATTCGCAGGGGCAGCCGACAAATTTGCGATGGAAGAGCGTTATATACTTCTACCCGGCGCACTGCGCCCAAGCGAGCAGCCCGCCCCTTGAGACAGCGAGTTGGAAGGGAAACACTAAGAATGATCCAACGTAGAATGACAGCCGCAGTGCCGTCGATGGTTTTGGCTATGACCGGTTTTCTGATGGCCGCCGACTCCGATAGCGACGTCCTGAAAAACACCGGAGCGCTCGACCGCTTGGCGAAGCAATCCGGCGTGTACAACACGTCGCCCACCGGCAAGACTCCGAATTTCGTCGTCGATCCCTCTTGGCCTCAGCCTCTGCCGAACAATTGGATCCTGGGTCAGATCGGCGGGCTCTACGTCGACTCGCACGATCACATCTGGATCTACAATCGCCCGCGCACGCTCGCCAACGAAGAGGCGGGCCTTGAAGGACCCTTGCCGGGCGTCACCAACGAAAAAGGCCAGCCCATCAACGGTCTCGGTCAAGCGCGCGTCTACGGCTCCATCAACGATTGCTGCAAGGCCGCACCCTCTGTGATGGAGTTCGATGCCTCGGGCAAGCTACTGCGTTCCTGGGGTGGTCCGGCCGACCCTGGCTTCATCGGCGGCAAATGCAAAGCCGAAGCGGGCTGCATCTGGCCCAACAGCGAGCACGGCATCTACATCGACCACAACGATAACGTCTACATCTCAGGCAACGCCGCCGCCACTGAAGGCGTACCGTGGACCACCAACAAAGTAGGCGCCGATGGCTTCATCTTGAAATTCGATATGAACGGCAATTTCAAGCTGAGGATCGGCGGAACGCCCAAAGCTCCGGCCAGCAATGACACCAGTGGCGGCATTAACGAAACCCCGTTGCTGTATCTGGCCGCTGACATGGTCGTCGATCCCGCCACCAACCGCCTGTATGTCGCGGATGGCTACGGAAACCGCCGCGTGCTCATCGTCGACGCTAACACCGGAAAATACATTGGACACTTTGGCGCCTACGGAAATAACCCGGTAGACGACGCCGGCGCTAGCGCCGCCGGAACCTGGATTGAGGACTCCACTAAAGGCAACAAGAAGCCCGCATTCTTCCGCAATCCCGTGCATTGCGTGAAAATCGCAAACGACGGCAAAATCTATGTCTGCGATCGCGGCAACGATCGCCTTCAAGTATTCGACAAAAACGATCCCTCGTTAGGTAAGCCCTGCAGCAACCCCACGGGAGAACCAGGCAAATGCGGTTTTGCCGCCGAGCAGTTTGTCAGCAATCACACCAACGTCATTGGAACCGCCGTTTCCATGAGCTTTTCAACGGACAAAGCCCAAAGCTGTCTCTACGTCGGCGACAACGCCAACATGACCATGTACATTCTGAATCGCAGCAATCTTCAAGAACTGGGACGGCTGGGGCGTAGCAGCCGGATGGCGGGAGACTTCCACTGGCTGCATCAGGTCAGCGTGGATAGCAAAGGCAACATATATACCGCTGAGGTCGACACCGGTAAACGCATCCAGAAATTTCTCCGCTACGGCCCAACCGGCTGCAGCGGAACCGGCTCGGCAACCGTCGGCGGACCCATCAAGTAGTGCCCCGCGATTGATACCATTCCCGCATGCTCCGACAAGGCTAGATTAAACCTGAGGCCAGCCAACTTCTGGTTAAACGACAACCCGACCGGAACCCGCAAATCTCACCTGCGTCGAGCCAGAATGAGTAACTCGGGTCTGAGCAACAGGCGCGAGCGAGGCTTACCGAAAAAGATGGCTCTTTCGGCGCAGCCGCACTTTTGACCGTACAATTCCCTCAGTTCCGTAGCCCCGCAATAACTGCGGCAAATTTATCGAGTATCTGGTTCCAGCCCTCTACTTCACCACTATTCTTTGCGCTCTCCATAGATTCGTTTCCAATTAAGGTGAGTTTCGTCTGGCCGTCTCCAAGATCCTCAAAGGTAATCACATCGTGCGCATCGTCTATGGCCTCATGTTCTATCCCATAGTACGCAGGCTCAACCTTGTTTCCTTTCGCGTCAGCAAAGTGCATCGAGTAAACAATCTTTTCGTGCAAAATAATCTCGTGATATTCACCACCATTCCAGAACTCCCGTCCATCCGGTGCTCTCATGCAGCAGAGAAATTTCCCCCCCCACGCGAAAATCTATCTCGCAAAAGGGCGCAGTAAAACCCTTCGGCCCCCACCACTGCATCACATATTTCGTTTCTGTCCACGCCTTCCAAACCAGTTCGCGTGGGGCATCAAAAACTCTGGTAACAACCATCCGCTCTGTCTCGTTAACCGTGTTTTTTGCCATCTCTGGCCTCCGTTTTTTTCATTTGATTCACAACTACATCCAGCTTGTCGAAACTCTCTTCCCAGAATCGGCGATAATAAAACGCCCAGTCGCTGACTGTCTTGATCGCCTCTGGCCTGAGCGTGCACACACTCTCTCGTCCACGCTTCGTCTTGATCACAATCCGCGCCCGCACCAGGTAGGCAATATGTTTTGAAATCATCTGCTGCGACAGCGCAAACCGCTCCGTCAATCCATGCACAGAGGCAGGACCATGTGAGAGTTGTTCGATCATCCCCCGTCGGGTTGGATCAGACAAAGCAGCAAATGTTGTATCCAATTGATCCACAACCATATGGTAGTGGGTCGTCTGTCGAATGTCAAGTGTGAATTCTTGCGATTCCTGATTTCCGTTCCCTGATCTCTGCACCCTGGCACTTGGCTAATTTAATACTTCCCCATGAGCGGCGTCATCGCAGCGGGGCACATGGCTTAGGAAATAGGCTCCTCTGGGAAGTTGGGAACGGTAGCGCCTTATTCTAAACGCCGATGGTCAACCTAGCCCCAACATCGCCATAAAAAAGAGCCTCGTCCGAGGAATCTGTGCGTCATTGATACGTCCAGATCGCGACGAGGACCTCAGGTCGTGTACCGGTTGCAGCCTGATCCCACAATCGGGCGTTATGCGGCAGTTGACGTGCGGCGGCTACGGCGCCATGGCAAACTCAACAGTGCGCTCGCCGACAGGATGACGGAGAACGTCGAGGTGGTTCCCAACGCGAGGATTGTCCATACGAAAAGGAAACCTTGGCTTGAGTTGCCGATGTCGCCACCGATAACCCCCCGCGTCCCTTTCATGTGGAGGACAGGGATGACCAGCCCGAGGACGGACCCTAAGAAGATGATGATGTATCCCGCCCGCCTTCCGCCGAGCACCAGCGTTCCATATAGCTGGACTACGAAAAAAAACACCGCAAACAGATTTCCGAGACCTGCCGGTGACATCCGGAACAAGATGTCGCTGGTCAGGTGAATCGTCATGAATAAAATGGTGAGCAGCGACGCTGTAGTCAAGATGGCGCTCTGTTTCATGTGAGATTCGCCTTTCTGCGCCTCATATACGCGCGCCGAGGTCCGATAGCTTATCATAGGTTGCGGTAGAACATTTGGTCTACAAGTTCTTTTCCCCGGGGCGCGGTTCTCGCAGCTAGGTTGCGAAATTTCGAAACGGCCGAAGGTCTTCTTGCGCCGGCCCACATAGCGAGCGCTTTCACCGCAAGTGCACGGCAGCGCAGATGAGTCAGCATCGGAGTGATCGGCGTTGAGGCACTGTTCCACGGCGCGTCCGGCCAGATGCAACGCCTGCCGGCGGACGACTGACTCCAATGCTTCCAGATCGAGTTCGGCGACACTCTGCCGTCCCAGGGGAGCCTTGACGTCCCACACAATTTCAGCGGCGAGAAGGCCGTCGAGCGGAGTTTCTTTTGACAGCTCCACTCTCCTCTTCGGGGTATCGCAACTGCCAATCGCAGATTTGTTCCGATACCTTCGGCGCTCGCGAGAAGTTACCCACCTATACTTTCGAAAACTTGACCACCTTAGTGTGAGTTGATCAGGGCGGTGTTAGTGGTGGATAAAAGATTACCAGAACCGGCGGGATAAGCCAAGCCAACGGTCACGATTTCGTTGTGCGGACCCACAACAAGAATTTTGTGTTTGGCACTCGATGAGCGCACTGTTCCTGTAATGACTACAGCAGAGTCGATGGTGGCTACTCACTCCGTAGCGCCACCACCGGATCGACCGCCGTTGCCCTCCTTGCCGGAATGTAACAAAGCCAGGAGCGAAATCCCTCCCAAGAGCAGAGTTACTCCTAAGAGCGTGAGCGGATCGGCCCTTTGGCAAGTTTGGAACGCCAGCGCGTTATTTTAAACGCCGATGGTCAATCCAGCCCCAACATCGCCATAAAAAAAGATAAGCCAGATATGTCGGCTAACATTGCCCACGACACCAGCAGTTTCTAGCTCACGAGATCCTCGAAAACGTCCGCCGCCACAGCCACTCACTGCCTCACCCCGCAACCAAAAAGACATCCGTCACCGGCGACACTTTCGGGCCGCTAAGCGTGAACCGGTAATACCCGGCCGGCACCGGATCGAAAATCACCCGTTGCCCGCTCAATCCCCCTGCTTTCACGGGCTGTCTCTCTATCTCTGCATTCGTCACTGCGTCCTGAAGCACCGCTTCTATCTCCGGTTCGCCTTCACTCGCAGCCACTCCGATTTCAATAACGTCTCCTGTTCGATATGCATCTTCAACCGTCACCGTCAAGTCCGCGACCTCAACAAAGGCTCGCACAACACCCTCAAAAACGGGTTGCGTTAGCGCTCCACGCACGTGCGCCAACAGCCCGGCGTTATTTTGCAAAGAACCGTGCCGCTCGCATGCAAACACTGCGCCATTCTCCTGTGGGATTTCTATCGGCGTCGCCGAAATACGCGGCACCGTTCCATCCCCAGACTCGTCTTTCCCCAACCGGCTAGCCACAAGCTCCAGCTTGCCGCCCTCGTACCGCGCCGTTTGCATTGTGGGTTGCTCAAACCCGATCAACGGAACAATCTTGTATCCATAGCCAGGCAAAGTGGCGTTTAGCTTTTGTTCACTCTCAATCTTGCGGTGAAAGTCCAATGCCGCTTTCGCCCGATCCGCATCTACCTGCGGCAACCCCGGCATTTCCGCCACCCGCGCGAGATCCGTGCCTCCCGTCGACACACAAGGATAGATAGGCAGAAGCTCATACGTCGACGTCAGCGTGCGTAGCAGAGATGTCAAATCCAGCCCAGCCATTTTGAATCCGTTGGCCAGATAGCCCAGTGAGTTGAGAGATCCTCTATACGGAGTGCCGAACGTAACCAGCGCGCGAGTCTGCCGCCACCCTCCCAAAACCTCCAGGAAATGACGGCAAACCAAACCTCCCATCGAGTGAGCCACCAGCACGGCCTTTGGATCGCTCGCGCCCGCTTGTTTTTTCACCTTCAGCCAGTCGTGCACTCTGCGCTGCAATTTGCGCGCCGCTACCGCATTGTGACGCCTCCAATCGTATGGGAAGTCAAAGAAGCTCACTCCTCTTTGAAGTCCAAAATGCTCAATTAACGATTCGGCCACGGCAGTATACCCATCGATCTTCCAAAAACCTGGAATCAGTGTAACGTCGGGCACAAGGCGGGTCGCCGTGACTCCATCTTGAAGATCGTCTTTATCTGGATCGTCGCCGCTCAGCTGCAACTCCGCGACACTCGCCCCGCCCGACAGCAGCGCCTTCAAGATCGAGCCCGCCGATGGCCCCCAGACCTCCTTATTGTCCTTCGCCAAAACACTTCCCGTAATTCCCGGCAAAAGTATAAATATGTCTTCCGTGCTATACGGCATCCATCCCTCACTCTTCTGTTCTATATGCGTCCATCCTCTTCATCTGCGGCCATTCGTTTGAAAATTCGAAGCCAGCCGTGCACTGGCGCGGCTTACTCGTACCGGCCAAGTTCGTTTCGTAAAATGACTTCCGGCCTTCCTCAACCCCCGCCCTGAAAAGACGATCACAATCCTTCAAAAAAACTTATCTCCTTTCCTCCTCATCACTTACCCGCCTTTTCCCCGTAAACCCCAACGCCCTCCATACAAAATCGGCTCAGGAGCGCCTCACCCGCCTCTCATTTTTATCAAGGGAACCAAATGCCTCAAGCCACCGAAACTTACCACTACTGCCCCGGCACTTTCGACGAACCTGCCGAGGCCCCCGTCCCTTCAACAGACGAAAAACGCAATTCCGGCCGCACGGGCCCTACCTCACCGGCAGGCCGCGCCACCTCTTCGAAAAACGCCATCAAACACGGCGCCTGTTCTCGAACCCTCATCCTCCCGCACGAGTCCGTCGGAGACTGGGAACTCCTTCTCAGTCACTGGCGCAACACCTACCAACCCAAGGAAGACTCTCTCGAATTTGATTTCGTTCTCAGAGCGGCGCAAGCGGAGTGGTATCGTCTCCGCGCTCAGCGCAACTATGACGATTTTCTGGCCTCTCTCGAAACCCGCGCCGCATACTGCTGGGATCCCAGTGAGATTAAGGCGCACGATCTGATGCTTCGCTACAAAACCGCCGCCGAACGCGCTTTCCAACGCGATTACCGCCTCCTCGAACATCATTACAAGACCCACAAACCCGCCCCTGTCCAAGAACCCGTGAGTGAAGCCGCGCCTCCTGCTTCTTCCACAGAGCATTCCGCGCAGTCCGGCGAAACCCACTCCTATGAAGGCGAACCCCAGGCCGAATCCGTCGTAGGAGCGCCGTCCGACGGCCCACAACCCCTAAAAGTCTCAAATCAGCCCAAAATCGTCTTGAAACCCGTCGTCAGCTAGGCCCTCTGCCAGAATAGCTTCATGGCAGCGCATAAACTCAGCAGCGACGAGATCCAAACCGTTTTGCAAAAACTCCCCGGCTGGACGATCAAAGATGCCAAACTGCATCGCGAATACCAGTTCCCCGATTTCCCCCACGCCATCGGCTTCATCGCCATTGCCGCTATCGGCATTGAAAAAATGAACCATCATCCGGAATGGTTCAATGTTTACAATCGCGTGCGTGTCGATCTCACCACCCACGATTCCGGCGGTATCACCCAAAAAGACGCAGACTTGGCCCAGGCGCTAGAACAAATCGCTCAAAAGCTTACTTGATCTCAAGAATATGAGAACCCCGTTTCGACCATTGCTGACCGCTGCCACCGTGGCCATGCTATCGTCCTGCTTCGCTTTGCCGCAAGCGCCCGTCGATATTTTGGTCGACCCCATTATCGACGAGGCTGTTCAGAGCCATCTCATTCCCGGCGCAGTTTTGCTCGTAGGCCGCAATAACGAAGTTGTGTATCGCAAAGCATACGGCCTGAAGGCTTGGCTGCCCGACCATGAACCCATGGCGCTCGATACCATCTTCGACGCCGCGTCACTCACCAAAGTCATAGCCACCACGCCTTCCGTCATGCGCTTGTTCGAGCAAGGCAAATTGCGAATTGACGATCCAGTAATCAAATACTTGCCCGAATTTCAAGGCGGCAAAAGCGAAATCACCATTCGCCTGCTCATGACTCATTTCTCTGGCCTGCCGCCCGACGTAGACCTTGTTCCCGTATGGAGCGGATACCAGACCGGCATTGACAAAGCCCTTACCGCCAAGCCGATCGCGCCTCCCGGTGTCCGCTTCATTTACAGCGACATCAACTTTGTGCTCATGGGCGAAATTGTGCGCCGCCTCTCCGGCCAGTCGCTCGCCGATTTCGTTCACGATCAAATCTACGCGCCCCTTGGCATGAACGATACCGGCTACTTGCCCTCGCCGTCGCTAATGCCGCGCATCGCTCCCACTGAGTACGAAGAAGAAAACGGCATGCCTTTTCGCGGCGTTGTGCACGATCCCACCAGCCGTTTCATGGGCGGCGTGGCAGGTCACGCGGGCGTGTTCACCACCGCGGACGATCTCGCCAAATATGCCCAAATGCTCGTCGGCATGGGCACCCGCAACGGTGTGCGCTTGTTTAACCCCGAGACCGTGCGCAAATTTACCGATCCTGCCAGCCCCGCCGATCAACCCGTTTTGCGCGGCCTCGGTTGGGATATCGATTCGCCCTTTTCCAGCAACCGTGGCGAGCTCTTTCCCATCGGCTCGTATGGCCACACCGGCTTTACCGGAACGTCTTTGTGGATCGATCCCGCGAGCCAATCGTTCGTGATTTTTCTTTCCAATGTCGTGCATCTAAAGCGCGGCAATTCGTTAAGCTCTCTGCGTGCGCGTTTGGCCACGGCTATTGCCGGCAGTTTCGGCCTGAATATTCCAAACGACGTGGCCATCACCGGCTATAACGAAACCATTTCCGGCGCCGGCGCCCATCGAGTCATCGCGCGCAATGCGGATACCCAGACCGGACTCGACGTGCTCGAATCCAATGGCTTTCGCGAATTAAAAAATAAACGCATCGGCTTGATCACCAATCAGACCGGGCTCGACCGAGCTGGACATCGCAATGTGGACGCCATGCTGAGCGCCGGTGTGCATGTGACTACGCTCTTTTCGCCCGAACACGGTCTCAACGGCGCTGAAGATTCCGATGTGGGCGACACCAAAGATCCCCAAACCGGCATTCCGGTCGCCACTTTGTATCAGCCGAATCAGCGGCGTTTAACCGCCGCCCAAATGCAAAATTTGGACGCCGTGGTGTTCGACATTCAAGACGTCGGTGCGCGCTTTTACACCTATTCGTGCACCATGCTGTACGCGCTCGAAGAAGCTGGCAAAGCGCGCAAACCTTTCTATGTGCTCGACCGCCCAAATCCGATTACCGGAACGCACATCGAAGCTCCCATGATCGACACTGACCTGCAATCCTTCGTCGGTTGCTACGACATGCCATTGCGTCACGGTATGACTTTCGGCGAGCTGGCGAATATGGCCAACTCAGAACAACATTGGGGAGCGGATCTGCGCGTCGTTCACATGAAGAACTGGTTGCGCGGCGATTGGTTTGATTCCACTACCTTGCAGTGGATTAACCCTTCGCCTAACATGCGTAGCTTGAACGCCGCGCTGCTTTATCCTGGTGTGGCGATGCTCGAATTCAGCACCAATTATTCGGTAGGGCGGGGAACGGATGCGCCCTTCGAACAGGTGGGAGCCGACTGGATTCAGGGACAGGGTCTGGCGGCGGCGCTGAATGCCCAGTTCATTCCAGGTGTCCGCGTCTATCCCACAAAGTTTCAGCCCACGTCTTCCAATTTCTCGGGACAAACGATAGAAGGCGTTCGCTTCGTCATTACCGATCGCGAAAGCTTCGATAGCACCCGCTTGGGCATTGAACTGGCCGTCGCCTTGCAGACGCTTTATCCGGGAAAAATCGATTTTGATAAGTGCAAGTCTCTCATCGGCAGTCATGAGACCGTCAATGCGTTAGTCCAAGGCAAAGAGGCTATCGACATCTGGACTCCCGCGCAAGCCGACGCCATCAAATTCGCCGAACGGAGGAAGCAATATCTGCTCTATTAATAACTACCGAAACCGAGCAGGGAGCGTAAGCGACCTAGCCTGTCGTCACGCCCGCCGCGTGTTTCGCCTCTTCCACAATCCCTTCAAGTTCCGATCGGTATTCGGAAAGTAACTGATCACTCGTAGCTTCAAACCGCATAACCAGCACCGGCTGCGTGTTGGAAGCGCGTACCAGCCCCCAACCGTGTTCGAAAATGGCGCGCACGCCATCCACATCCACAACTTGGTAGCGCCGGCGTACAGCGGCGGCTACTTCCTTCACGACTTGGAATTTTTTGTCGTCGGGACAGTCCACGCGCAGCTCCGGCGTGGATACCAGCTTCGGAATGTCCTGCATCTGATACGAAAGCGGCTTGCCGGATTTGGCAATAATTTCGATCAAGCGGCATGCGGCGTACAGCGCATCGTCGAAGCCGTAATACCGGTCGGCGAAGAACATATGGCCTGACATTTCGCCGGCTAGTTCTGCATGCTCTTCTTTCATCTTGGCTTTGATGAGAGAGTGGCCGGTTTTGTACATGATCGGATTGCCGCCCAACTCGGCAAGCTTGTCGTACATGATTTGCGAGCATTTCACTTCACCAATGAAAGTCGCGCCGGGTTTGCGCGTAAGAATTTCGCGGCCGAAGATGAGCATCAGCATGTCGCCGTAAACGGCATCGCCATTTTCGTCTACCGCGCCAATGCGGTCGGAGTCGCCGTCAAAAGCGATACCGAGTTCGGCTTTGTTTTTGCGAACTGCGTCTTGCAAATGCGCCAGATTCGAGACCACCGTCGGGTCGGGATGATGATTTGGAAAGCGCCCATCCATCTCGAAGAACAATTCGATAGGTTCGACGTTGAGCCTTTCGAGAATGCGGTGAATCGTCGGACCGGCGGTCCCGTTGCCTGCGTCGAACACAACTTTCATCTTGCGAGGTAGCGAAGCGAATTGAGCCGCCACTTCGTCCACATAGGGCGTTGCCGCATCCACGGCTTTGACAGTGCCCGCCCCCGTTTCGAAGTCGTTCGTTTGAATCAGTTTGAGGATTTCCTGGATTTGGTCGCCATGTAAAGTCCCACTTCCACAAACAGTCTTTAAGCCATTGTATTCAGATGGGTTGTGGCTTCCAGTAATCATGATCGCCCCGTCGGCTTTGAAGTGAACCGCCGAGTAATAGAGCACCGGTGTCGGGCCCACGCCGATATCGAGCACCTCTGCGCCTGCCGCTAACATGCCTTTCAGCAAGGCGTCATGAATGCGCTGGCCGCTCAGCCGGCAGTCGCGGCCCAGGCACAGCAGGCGTCCGCTTTGGCGAATGAGGTGAGTAGCAAGCGCTCGGCCAATGAGTTCCACTTCGGGGTCTAGCAGTTCTTTGTCAGCGATTCCGCGAATGTCGTATTCGCGGAAAATAGCGGGATTGATCATAGTAAGTATTCAGGATACCTATATGAGGGTTTCTTGCCGGACAATCAGCGTTTCCAGGAAGTCTTTATCAACTTCGTAACCAAAACCCGGAGCGTCAGTTACGGCGATGGTGCCGCTCGCCGAAACTTCTACGGGCGGCACAATGATGTCGCGTTTCCAGTAGCGTTTGCTGGCCGAAACATCGCCGGGCAAAACAAAGTTTGGCAAGGTGGAAAGCGCAATGTTCTGCGCGCGGCCAATGCCCGCTTCCAGCATTCCACCGCACCAGACGGGGATGCTGTTGGCTTGGCAGATATCGTGAACGCGTTTGGCTTCGCCGAATCCGCCCACCCGGCCGAGCTTGATATTGATAATTCGGCAAGCATTGAGGCGGATGGCCTGTTCGGCATGATGCGCCGAGCGGATGCACTCATCCAGGCAGATTGGCGTTTGCAGTGCGGCTTGCAGCACGGCATGGTCAATGATGTCGTCGTGAGCCAGCGGTTGTTCAATCATCATCAGGTAGAAGTCGTCGAGCTTCCTTAAGTGATCGATATCGGCCAGCGTATAAGCCGAATTCGCGTCGGCCATCAGCTTGATGTGCGGGAACTTTTCGCGCACCTGCCGGATCACATCCACATCCCAGCCAGGCTTGATCTTCATCTTGATGCGCTGGTATCCGGCTGCGAGTTCCGTCTCGATCTTTTCAAGCAATTGTTCAACCGAGTCTTGAACGCCGATCGAGACGCCGCAAGGGATTTCGTGCCGCGCGCCCGCCCCGATCGTCTTCCACAACGGCTCATTCTTCAATCGCGCCTGCAAGTCCCAGATGGCTGTTTCCACGCCGCCGCGCGTCATGTTGTGGCCGCGAATGTGTTCGGTCCGCGCGTTCACTTCGCTGGCATCGCCGAATTCGTGCTTCAGAATGCGCGGTGCAATGTAGTCGATCAGCAACGGCCAGATAGAGCCCGTCCATTCCTCGTTATAGAAAGGGTTTTCGCCGGCGGTCACTTCGCCCCACCCCGAAACATCGCCCGCGAACGCTTCCACTAACACAATGTCGCGACCGAACGTTCGCCCAAAACTCGTCTCGAAAAAATGCACCAGCGGTATGCGGATATGGCGCAATATAATGCGGTCTACTTTTATTCCCATGTTCCTAAAAGGTATGTGCCTGAATCTTCTGTTCTCTCAAAACCGATGACGGCGAGACCAGCGCGGAAGTGCTCGTCGAATTGCTCGCCCACTTGTTCTTGAATCTGTCGTGCGCGCGGCGGGTCGCTTTCAATGAGCGCGCTTATGTTGGATGGAATCGCGATGCGGACCTCGGCGGGCAGGCGGTCAAACGGCTGCCCCGCGGTGACGGCCTCCACGCGCGGCGAACGAATCCACCATTCCGGCACCAGTCGGTCCGTCGGCAATCCACCGTGCAAAGCGCTCGTGGTCGTGCCGTACTGATTGTGCACGTAGCGGCGGATTATTACGCCCAACCGCTCAATATTGAAAAAGGCGTTCTTGAGTTGCAGCGGATCAAACGTCCATTCGATCAGATCTATGTCATGCCCCAATGCCCACTCGCGTTGGGCGAGTTTGAGGCGCCGGCCCAGACCGCCATTTCGATATGGTGCCAACACTCCCATCATGTGGCTGTGGATATAGTATTTGCCGCCTGCCTTTAAGCCGGGAATCCCCAAACAAAATGCCACCATTTTGCCGTTGTCGAAAGCGCCCAGAATCTGGCCGCCGATCTTGTCGGCAACCACGAACATCCGCTGTGGCAGCAGTTCCACGTCATCAAAGCCCCAAATCTCGCGCTGCAGCCGGACGACGGCTGCGAATTCTTCGAGTTGAGTGAGTTGGTGAATTTCGATCATGCTAACGATCTACCAATTGTGGCAGGATCACTCCTGAAGCCCCGGTGAACGCGAAGTCGACGGAGTGCGATAGCGCCGTAGCTTCGAGATTGATTTCGATGATCGTCGCTCCTGCCGAGCGTGCCAGCGGCACTAGACCGGCGGCAGGGTAAACAACCGCTGAAGTGCCCGCCACCAACAGCACATCGCACGTTCTTACAGCCCGTTCAGCCGCCGCCCAAACTTTCGGATTGAGATTTTCGCCGAACCAAACCACACCCGGCCGAGCCAACCCGCCGCAATCGCAATGAGGCGGAATCTCGAGTGAGGGAGAAAAATCCTGCCACGCTCGGCCGCATTCCGTGCATCTCAACAACCAGATGCTGCCGTGAACTTCGATGACGTTCTTGCTCCCAGCGCTCTGGTGAAGTCCGTCGACATTCTGCGTGATCAACGTACATTCGAGTTTGGCGAGCGCCGCGTGGCCGGGGTTTGGCAGGACATTCGCGATAAGGCCACGCCGCCAGTCATACCATTCCCAGCAAAGTTTTGGATCGCGCGCAAACGCTTCTGGCGTCGCTAAATCTTCCGGTCGGAACTGCCGCCACAACCCCGCGGCGCCACGAAACGTGGGAACGCCGCTTTCAGCGGAGACACCCGCTCCGGTGAGAACCGCGATGCTGCGCGCTTCGGCCAGCACATCGCGAGCTTGTTGGAGTGATTGCGGCAACGTCTTTTAACTGAAGCTGCCTTTGGCCATTTCTTCGGCAAGATGCTCAGACGCGCGCATCGAGAGCGCAAGAATCGTCATGGTCGGATTCTGCCAGCCTGCCGTAACGAAGCTCGCGCCATCGACGACCAAGAGATTCTTAATGTCGTGGCTTTGGTTCCACTTGTTGAGGATGCTCTTCTTTGGATCGTCACCCATGCGGCACGTGCCCACTTCGTGAATACTATAGCCCGGTGGGTTCACCTGGTCGGTCTTACAGACCAGTTCCCAACCGCATTCGTGGAATAATTCTTCGGCGGTATCGGCAGCGTCTTTGCGAAGGTTTGCTTCGTTCTCCGTATCGCGTGCTTCGATGTGCAACACGGGAATCCCCCACGCGTCGACCACGTCTTTATTGATGCGCACGTGATTCTCATGCCGCGCTACTCGTTCGCCGAAGATACCGGCAGAGACGCAGGAGCCCTGATAGCTATCCAGCTTCTGTTGCAGCTCTTCGCCGTAAAGCGGGAAATAGTTGGGGCTGGCGCCGCCACCGCTGCTGATGTGCAGGCAGTAGCCCTTGATGAAATTGCTTTTGTTTGCCTTGGACAGATTCCGGAAACGCGGCATGAAGGCGCTACCGCCCATTAAACCAGAGGGTGCCTTGCCGTCACGCGCTTCCGGAACGGAAGCGACCACGTTTACGCCATACATTTGATCAACGAGGTAATGACCCATGACGCCGCTGGAATTGCCGAGCTTCGAATTGAGAAGCAGCCGGGTGCTTTCAAGAGTGCCTGCCGCGAGCACAACCACTTTCGCTTTGACATGCATCTCGCGCTGCGAGTGCCTGTCGACAAAATGGACGCCGTTGGCGAGGCCGGTGTTCTTGTCGGTGGTAACTTCGCGGACGATGGCGTTTTCCACGATATCGAGCTTACCGGTGGCCAGTGCGTCGGGTAAAAGCAGATTGATGGAACTTGCTAAGCCGTCTCTGCCGAGCGCGGTACGCCACTTGGAAACTTGAATGCCGCGTTTGGTGGCGGCCGCGGTCACTTGCTTGATAGTGGCCGTATCCTCAGACGCAGCGAATTCAACGAAGTTACCATCGGGGAATTGCGGCCAGCCTTCCTTACGGCCAGTCACCCGGAAAATCTCTTCGACGCGTGAATAAAACGGCGCGACATCGTCGTGGCTAATGGGCCAATTTTCGCCGGTGCCGTCAATATCGGCGGCCTTGAATTCGTAGTCGCTTAAGCGGAACGATTGGCGCGCCCAAAAGAGAGAGCGGCCACCTAATAACCGGACCCGCACCCAATTGTAGACAGCGTCTGGTGGGTGAGTGTAAGGTACTTCTTTTTCGTCAACCCACTGATTGGCGTTGAATTCGTCGGCTTGATAGACATGCGGCAAGCGGCCGGGTTCATTGAAACCCCGGTAAGGCAGTTCGTGCGCGGCTTTCAGCGTGCGGTCCTGTTCGTAATCGGCCTGTGGGCCGGCGTTCAGCATTACGCACGAGATGCCGTGGCCAGTCAGAATATTTGCGGCCATGCCGCCGGAGTGGCCGGACCCAACAATGAGCACGTCGTATTGTTTGATAGGCATTTCTAGTTACACTCCCACTATCGGATCAATCGGTTTCCAATACAGTCGGCGGCCTGAATTGAAACGCCCGCGCCCGCTCGCGCTGCCGGAAGCAGCCCATTCGGCGGAATTCATGGTTGCTGTGCGCAAATCGTCGTGCACTTGCGTCATGAAGTGCTGCATCGGATCTTTCGGTTCATCTCGATCCCAAGCGCGCGCCACCAGGAGCGGACGGATGATGCCATCGGCTTGTTTCGCGTCCAGTTCAGCGAATGGTTTGTGGAAATGCTTCTTTGCGGCGGCGTTGAGTCCGTCTAAACCTTCGCGATAGAGCGTTTGGGTTGGGGCAGGGGAGCGCGAGATCAGGAAATCGAGAAATTCCGGCGCATGCGCGTCAAGCGCGCCGGGACTCTTCTTGATAGGCGGCACGAGGATTTCCGCCAACTTGTTTAATGCCGAGAACTGCGCGGACGTGAAAAAGCCCGTTGTCGTTTCGGCGGCCGAATCCACTTCAACGAGGCTAAGTTTCGGAACATTCTGCGGGCCCCGAAAATTCTGTGGCGGGCGCGCGGCAGGTGGTGAGGTTTGCGGCGGAGGCGCGGCTGGCGGCGCGGCTTGTTCAGCGGCCACCGTTGCTGCTGGAACTACCAGCAAGCTTTGAACAAAGTTTCGACGTTTCATGGAGATTCCTCATGAATTATTTCACAACGTGTGCGACTAATTCCAATCGATGTGATCGCCCGGCAAAAGAGGCAATCCAAGTTCAATTGCGTCTTGCCGGTCAATTTTAACGTTGGTCAAATGGCCGCGGTAAAATCGCTTCACTTCAAGGTGCTGCGGCGGACGGGTGACAACGCTCGATAGCAGGGTTCCCCAGTCCGTTAGTTGAGACTTCCCATTAACTACAATGTTCATCGCTACCGAAACTGAGCAGGCCTCGGGAAATGCCGTGCAGTGAGGTGAGCCCTTGCTGCCAACCGTTTCAGGATCACTTAGCTGAGCCGAAAGACGATTCATTTCATCTATGGAGTTAGCGGCCAGGAGGACCGATCCATGTTCGTCCTTCTTGCGATCGAAAACGATTTCAAAGTAGAGACGGTAGTAATGAAAATTCATCTGTTCGGCGGAGATGAGTTGCTGAACAGGCAAATCACTTTCGGGGCGGCCTGTCATGGGCACAACGGAAAGCAGCCGCAAGCCGTTGGCAGCGACTTTATACCGTGCGATTTCGGTTCCGAGGAAGCCCGCTAACCCTTTTCGGGAGGCTCCCTTTTCGTAATAGGCGTTTTCAATCCTAATTTCCATTTCTGGCCGTAAATCAATTGATGGCTGTCCACGCTCAAAGCCGTTGTAGTTCCGAAGGACCTCCGGGAAAGGAGTCTCTTGGGAGTTGGGAGATCGCAAGAGATAAGTCGGCGCGCGCGGCACAACCTGGTAGGCTTGCCCGTGACGCATCCCGCACGAGGCGGACAGCAATGCGCAGAAAAGTAACATGGCCAGGCTGATCGTGCGCCTTATGCGCATGTGCGTAACTATCTGCCTGGGTGTAGCGTGAGTTTCTGCACGCGCCAATTCAGGATCTCCGCTACATAAAGTTCATTCTCAGAAGGGCAAGCCATTTCGTGAATCCAACCGAACTCTTTGGGCATGCGGCCGCTGGAACCGAGCATGCCCAACACCTCTCCGCTTAGAGATAGTTTGTAGATGCGGCCTGGAAAACCATCGGCTGCGTACAGAAACTGTTTTGTCCCCGGCGTGATGCAGATGGCCCAGGGTGCGCCGCTCTGCATGGTGAGTGCAGTCTGTGGACCGGGACGCTCTCCCATCCAAGGTTGGGCGTCGGCTGGAACTGGCACGTCGACTTTGATTTCACGCACATAGTCGCCGGAAGGCTTGAAGACTTGAATGCGGCGGTTGCCGCGATCGGCTACGTAGATGTTGCCGTCGTTGTCGGTAGCAAGGCTATGTGGGGTATTGAATTCTCCAGGCTCGCTGCCGGCCTTGCCCCATTGCTTCACCCAATGTCCGGTTTTGTCGTATTTTGCAATGCGCGAATTGATGTAGCCATCGCTGATGAAGATGCTGCCGTCGAGATCCCAGGTTACGTCGGTGGGTTGTCGAAATTGTCCATTCACGGCGGGACGCGGCGGATTGACGTGGGTCCAGGGGCCGGCCTCATCGGAGGCCTCCTTCTTACGGCCGAACACCATGATGACGCGGCCTTGCGGGTTGAATTTGATGATCATGTCGGAACCCTTATCAATGGCCCAGATGTTGTCGTATTTGTCGACCTTTACGGCGTGGCCGTATGACCACGCGTAAAGATTCTTCCCGATTTCGCGCAAGAACTCGCCGCTGGGAGCGAATTCGAGCAACTGTGACGCGGTAGCGCCATACGCGGGGCCGGTGGAGTTGCCGCGCGAGAAAACGAAGACGTGCTTTTTCGAATTGACAGCGACCCCGGCGGCCTCACCGAGATAGAGATCGCGTGGCAGCTTTAAGAATTCCCCATCGGCAACAAAGGGAATTTGCGGTGGGTCGGTTTGTGCGAACAGACGGGAGGTGGCCAGTGTGAGCACAACAACAAGGCGATGCATCATGATGCAACAGCATATTACACCGCGGTTTCGAGTTGCTCGATAGAAGGAGATGGCGTAACCGGTGGCGCGAATGGAAAGAAGACGAAGCGTCCGGCAATCGCGGAGACGATAAGTGCGGCGGCGGCCAAGTAAAAGATGGGAGGGTAACCGAACCTTTGGGCTACAGCCCCAGCGGTAAAAGAACTTATGCCAACGAAGAGGTCGTAGAAGGCGCTCAACAGACTGATGATGGAACCGTGCTGCGCGGCGGGAGTGCGGCGCAGCACGGAGCCGGCGACACTGGTCCATGGAAAAGAGAAGCCGAATCCCAAAACCACTGCCGCTGTTACCGCCAGAGCGGGCCGCGGGCCTGCCCCCAGCCAGATGAGTCCGCACGCCATGAAAAAGATTCCGCAATAGAAAGTGATGCTGGGGTGGATCCGGTCGGGCAACCGGCCCAGGAAGAAACGCGAGAAGAGAATCGTAAGCGCGTATGCGGAAAAGGCTGCGCGTCCGGAATCTCCGTGGTGCGCAAGATGAAGAATCAAGAAGCCCGTGATGACGGGGTAGTGAACACTTACAAATCCCATCGCCAAGCCAGGTTGAAGAATGGATAAAGGCAGCCACGCCCGCCACCTCCGCTTAGGGTGAAGGGTAGCGGGGCGGAAGTGTTCCTCCACGAAATACGCCAACGTGCAACCCGCTGTAGCGGCAACAACCTGCAGCATGGCCGCATGTTGAAAAGAGCCGACCCAATGCCCGAGAGCCGGGCCGGCGGAAATGCCGCCCCAGATGGCGCTGCTCACGTAACCGAGGGATTGACCGCTGCGATGGACACCTGCAACCTCTACAGCCCATGCTGCGGCGCCGATGTAAAGACAGGCTTCGCCGAAACCTTGCAACGAGCGGCCAAGGAAAGCGCCAGCCAAGTGGAGGGGCAGAAGATAGGCAATGCCGGCGCAAGCGCAACTCGCTAGACCAGTCATGAAGGTGATTTTGCGGCCGCGGCGATCGGCCAATGGTCCTGAGAAGAAGCGGCTCCCCAACGCAACGAATGAGAAAGTGCCAATCACCCAGCCAACGGTGGTGTCGGTCCCGCCCAAATCATAGCGAACGTGCGGCGCCAGAGCGGGAAGCACTGTTCCCATACCTAGAAAACCAAGGAAAGTGGCGCAGATCAGCAACCAGAACCGCGCGGGAAAGCCAGTTTCATCAGCGGACCCCATCTCTATCTATAATAATTTGCCCGCCAACAGAAAACGCAAGACGCCGATTACGACGATTCCAGCGATTCGGACGATTCATCGAGTTTTGATGACTCGTCAGATGTAGCGTAGCTGGCTTGGGGGGCAGGTCCCCACCAAACAGTGGCTCTGCCGGCCAGCGTCCACTTAGTTGCGGATCCCAGAAAATGAAATGGAGTTCTCTTGAGGGACGATATTTGAGAGTGGTTCCATTGGGGAGTCTCTATGAATGCGCGAGCACAACCCTCCAAGGCAAGGTGGCAAAGCACGCTATTTACCAGCAATGGGTTTAGGCCGCGCCCACGATACGCGGGTGCCACGTAGAAATCAAATAGATGTACGTCTCGCCGGCCTAGACGGAAAAAATGAGGTTCAATCGTACCGCCGCCCAGTGTCCAGCCATAACCTACTAATGTGCCTTCGGACTGCAATAGCCAAAGAGATGCACTCCGCCCAAAGCGCTCCCGCATGTTCGCCTTTGCGATTACCGGATTCCAAAGCTCGGCGTATCGCTGGAGATCCAAACTGCTGATTTCGGCTTCATTTCTCTTCCTCTCTACCGAGTGGCCTGACGGCAGAACTGGTGCTTGGCGGAACGCGGCAATGTCGCAATAGTAGAGCATCATCGTGCCTGAAAACACCCCACGGTATCCACGCACCAAGGTTGGCCATAGGCCATGTCGAATGTAATAACTCTTTACGCGCGACAGTTGAGTCAAAAAGGGCATGCCATCAACTTTCCGCTCCGTTTTCGACAACGGCTCACGGGAGTAGGTTCAAACGCGGACCTAGGCCAAGCTAGGGCCAACTCGCTCGCCGCATGTCCCGAGTCGGTGAGTCTGTTGAGTCGCATCTCCACGGAATTTGTATCTTAGCAAGCATGGCTCATCGCCATTGCTCCCAACATCTAAGCACGGTTTGGCTGACAGACTAGTGTGAGCGTGGCTGCCAGACGCGGACCCAATCGACTGACAGGCTCAAGCGTTGCGCGCTGACGCCGGTCAGATCACCCTCTTTCCAGTTGCTCCCCTCCTGCATGCTCAGGATCAAGTAGTAGTCCTGTTTGTCAAAAATCTCGAAAGTAGGTTCGCTGTGTAACGGGAGACCATCGAAATACCATGTCATTCGGCCTGGAACCCAGAGGAGACCGTAGGTGTGAAACTCGCGAAAGTCAGTCTCAGGAGGAAGAGGGAAGTGGTTACGCAGTGAGCTGTTCTCCAGATCGTGTGAACCGTACCAATGGTGAATGGTGGCAAAGAACGTGCGTGGCTGGCTGCCCTGACCTTCGAAGATATCGATCTCGCCGGATTCGTGTGGACCGTCCGCGGCTGCTTGCACGGGAATCAACCAAACAGCGGGCCAAGCGCCCTGCTCGGGTTGCCACTTCATGCGTACTTCGAAATAGCCATAACGCCAAGCGTGGTAATGCGAGTTACGGCGGGAAAAGGTAGCGATGCTGGAATCTGGTTGCTGTTGGCCTCGCGTCCAAATGAGAGATAGCGTGGAATTGCCAGTCACAAAGTTTCGCGGGGGTGCATGATGCTTGCTGAACCAGACGCCTTCGTACCAGTTATGAGGACGGCTGGCGGGACCGTCTTCGCTGAAGCCCAAGTCGAGCCCATCGAATTCGTCGGAAAAAACCAAACTGTAGTATCCGAACTCTGCGGGAGGTCCAGCGAAAGCGGTAAGTAGTCCTAGAACGTGAATATAGTACGAAGCAAAAGCAAGGCGAATATATTTACGAAGGAACTGCGTGTACTTTTGACTCATTATTGTTTAGGCGCGCCAAACATACTCCCCATCTTAAATCGGATTTCGTATTCAAGCGAATCCAATGATCATATGCGAAGCGGGACCTCCACGTAAAAGCGGTGTGATCTCCATTTCCCTCGAAGATTTACTTGAGCGCACGAGAAAAACTATTTTGCTGATTATTTTAAAAAGAGGAAAAAGCCGAGTAACAACTGTCAATAATAATAGGCTCTTTTCTTGCAAAACCATTCATCTTCGTTCGTGATTTGTTCGAAGGTACTTTTGGGTTTTAGTACTCGCGGACATTTCATAGTATGCCCTAACTGTGCTAACTCATTAAGGAGAGGAAGATAGTCTTCGGAGATTTTCTCCTGGAATCAACTCAAGTAGAAGTTCTCGCTTGACCCTTGTTGCGATTTCCAGTTTTCCGGAGCGCGCAAAACGCTCGCTAGAAGTTGGAGAGATAGAACGGTGACAAGTGCAGGGGTTGGAATAGTGGTGCGCTCGTGAGCAGCGCCGCAGTGAAGGGCCGCAGCGTGACTGCGCCGAGACGACTGGGAGGTGGCCTTTACGGCGGGTGGGGATTGGCTGTGAGCGATTTAGCAGTGGGCGGACTGGCCATAGCACTCACCTCGCAACTCCCTGGTAACGCCAAGTCGATTCGATCGGAGCTGCTGGGGGAACTTGCCGCGATAGCGATTTCTCTTGGCCTCCTTGGGCTATTCGGAAGCTATCAGCGGGCGGTAGTGTGGAGCCGCGAGGTGCCCGCGCTGCTAGCAGCTACGGTGATTGGTTTCAGTGCCGGGAAGGCGCTGGCGGGAATGATTACAGCCGAGAGCCGAGCGGGGGCGCTTTTTTCGGCTGTTTGGTTCCTGACGTTTGTTTCTCTTCTGGTTGTGCGCCTATTGAGATATCGGTTCGCCAGCGAGCGATTCCAGCAATTGCCGTTGCGAGTAGTGATTCTAGGCTTGACAGAGAGTGCGAAGGGGCTTTATAGCGCGCTAACAAACCACTCGCGGGATCGACTTGATAACGGCGGCTTGCGAATTGCCGCCATCTTTGCGGACGGACTCAAAGAATGGCCGGAAGCGACGTCTCTTGATGTTGTGGTCAGCGAAACTCAATGGACAAAAAGTTTTGTCGAATGTTGCGGCATTCAGTTTGGCATTGTTGCCATCCCTTCGACGTGCGATGCCAAAACAGTGGAATTAGTCGATAAATCATCCAGAATTTTCAAGCATTTGCTGGTAGCTCCGCAAATTGCCCCAGCGGAAGTGGCTGCGACGTTGGTGATGGGAGATAGGCCCAATTTGGAGATTCTCGTGGGAGATTGCGTGGCTCCGCGCGGCGTGAATGTTTTGAAAAGGGTTGTAGATTTAACAGGCGCGCTTGCTTTGGGAGTTCTGGCCTTACCGTTCGTCTTGTTAGTGGCGCTCGCGATCCGCCTCACCTCAAAGGGGCCGATTTTATACAAGCAGTTGCGGGTGGGCAAAGGAAACCGCGCATTTTTTGCGCTCAAGTTCCGCACGATGTTCGTGGATTCCCGCGAAAGACTGACTCACTATCTTGAAAAAGACCCACTCCTCCGTGCTGAGTGGGAGAGTGTTCACAAGCTCAAGGACGATCCCCGGGTTACGTCGATCGGCCGACTTTTAAGGCGCTTCAGCTTGGATGAACTGCCGCAGATATGGAACGTCGTGGAAGGGGATATGAGTCTTGTCGGTCCGCGCCCGATAGTGGTTTCGGAGATCCAGAAATATGGGTTGGATTATGCAGCTTACGAAAGGGTTCGGCCAGGATTGACAGGGTTGTGGCAAGTTTCGGGCCGCAACGACACGACCTATCAACAGCGGGTGGATTATGACTCCTATTATGTCCGGAACTGGTCTTTGGGTCTCGATGCGTGGATTATGGCCAAGACGTTTCGCGCGGTCATTTCGGGAGTGGGAGCCTACTGACCATGACAGATGAGGGACACGGGGCTCTGGTAATCTCGCTCGATTTCGAATTGCATTGGGGTGTGCGAGATCATTGCCGGCTGGACGCCACGGAACGTAGGCGTCTATTGGCCGCGCGCGATGTTGTGCCCGAGATCCTAAATACCTTCCGGGATCACGCGGTGAGCGCAACGTGGGCGACAGTCGGATTACTGTTTGCGCGATCGCGCGATGAAGCCGAGCAATATAGACCGCTTGTTAAGCCTAAGTATGAGGAGGTTGCACTCGACCCTTACGGCGAGCCGCTGGGCCGGGATGAATCGGACGATCCCTTTCATTTTGCCCCCTCACTGATTAGGGAGGTTGCCAAACAACCCGGGCAGGAGGTGGCATCTCACTCGTATTCGCATTATTACTCACTCGAAGCCGGACAGAGTGAGGGTGAGTTCAGGGCGGATGTAGCTAGCGCAAAGCGCATTGCCGAAGATTCTGGTTACCGCTTGCGCTCTTACGTCTTTCCCCGTAATCAAGCGCGCCGCAGTTACTTGCCGGTTTTGCGCGAAGCGGGATTCTGCGCCTACCGTGGCACTGAACCGGCGGCATCGAAAAACCCAGTGAGTTTCAAAGAACAGCGCAGGCCGTGGCCGCGGGCTCTGCGTCTCACCGATGCGTATTGGAATTTGGATGGCCCGCAGACGGTGGAGTTTCCGCGAGACGGTCAGCCGGCTCCAGTGGGCGCTAGCCGCTATCTCCGGCCGTTTTCGCCTGTCTTACGTTCCTTGGACGGGATGCGATTAAAGCGGATTGCGGATGCGATGAGGAACGCGGCGATCGGGAAGCGAATTTTCCATTTATGGTGGCATCCGGAAGACTTTGCCGGGTATCCGGAGCGCAACCTGGATTTCCTAGGCCAAGTATTAAATCTCTTCGATCAATACCGCCGTGAGTATGGGATGGTGTCACTTTCAATGGGAGATGTGAGTGAGACGGTTCGGGAACGCCCCCAAATGAGTTGCGGAGCGAGCCGATGAGTGCGCTTGAAGTTAATAGCGCGTCTCCGGCCCACCTCGAAATAGAGCGAGGCGCAAAACGGCCACGGTTACTCTATTTGATTACGCGAGCCGAGCGGGGCGGCGCGCAAATGCACGTGTTGGATTTGGTTCTCGGTTTGAGGGAGCGATTCGAGATAGAGGTGGCCACCGGGGAAGTAGGCTTTCTGACGGATGCTTGCCGCCAGCATGGGATTCCAGTCCATGTGTTGCATCACCTGGAGCGAGAGATCAAACCCTTGGACGATTTGCGAGGCTTCTACGAGGTGCGGCGCTTGATGCGCGCGATCAAGCCTGATCTTGTGCATGCCCACACATTTAAGGCGGGATTTCTGGGCAGGTTCGCCGCCAGGCAACTGCGCACTCCATCCGTCTATACGGTGCATATGTGGCCGTTTGGGCAAGCCGTTCCATTGAGCTGGCGCATCGTGGCGCCGTTTTGTGAGCGACTCGCGGCGCGTTGGTGTGACAAACTCATTAGCGTCTCCCAGCGGGGGGCGCAAGATGCGGCGCGGTACCGGATTGGCCATCCGTCGCAGTTGGTGCCGATCTGGAATGGCATACCGGACCACCCTTCGCGCGCGCGCTTGAACCATGACGGAGGTGTGAGTTGCACCATGGTGGGGCGCTTCTCCGAGTTCAAAGACCAGAGATTGCTTTTGCGGGCGTTCGCTCGTATCCCTGGTGAACCGCGGCTCAGATTCGTTGGGGAAGGTGGCACAGAGGCGCTGGCCTGGAAGCTGGCCAATGATCTGGGTATTCGCGAGCGCGTTGAATTTATGGGTTCGCGTGGAGACGTGAGCGAAATTCTGACGCAGACGGACGTGTTCGTTTTGGCATCAAATCTAGAGGCTTTACCTATCAGTATTCTCGAGGCTATGCGCGCCGGACTCCCTGTGATTGCGTCGAATGTGGGAGGTGTATCGGAGGAAGTTGTGCATGGCGAGACGGGCTTTGTTGTAGCGCCAGGCTCGGTGAGCGAATTCAGCGAAGCTTTGCAACGCCTGCTGGCCGATAAATCGCTGAGGATTGGGATGGGCCGTGCGGGCAGAAAGCGCTTTGAGGAACTCTTCCGCGTCGACGAAATGATTGCGCGGACTGAGGCCGTATACAAACAGGTGTTAACCGAGAGATTTGCAATGCGATGAATCGGCGGCGGCGCGTGATGTATCAGTGGGCTATTTTCGTTGGGTTATTGGTCGGATTTGGCCTGTTTCTATGGTTCTGGTTTCACACCGAACCGCCCGGCCCACGTGATTTTTCCGAATAGCGCGAAGAGATGACGAAGAGATTATGAATAGAAAAAAGTTGGCGGTGGTTGCCTTGGCGGTTTGCGGCGCAGTGGGAGTGCGCGCGCAAGCGGTTGGGAGTGCCGCCAGCCAAGCGCCCGAACCGGGAGAAAGCACGGAGGTGTGGAGCAACAATTTGGGGTTCGAGCCGGTGGGTGTGGGAGATCTGGTCTATGTTTCAGTGACCGGATCGCCTGAACTGTCGCGCAGTTCGCGAGTGACTGCTGACGGCAAACTCATGCTGCCGCTGTTGCGGGAGGGCGTGCCGGTGCGTGGATTGACGCCATCGCGAATTGCCGACGCTGTGGCGGCCGCACTGGTGAAGGAAAAGGTTCTAGTGGATCCCATTGTGGCGGCAAGTGTTTTGGAGTATCGCAGCCGGCGTGTGAGTGTGGTCGGGGCGGTGCGAGTGCCGTGCAGTTTTCAAGCCGTCGGAGATTTGCGCCTGCTGGATGCAATTGCGCGAGCCCAAGGGACTTCGCCCGAGGCGGGACCGGAAGTGATTGTTTCTTTTCCGAGCGAAAAAGATGGCGAAAGGAGTCCGCTCCATGTTCCTATTCGCGCATTGCTCGCGGCCAGAGACCCATCTTTAAATATTGTTTTGAGCGGTGGGGAAGAAATACGAGTGCCCGAAGCGCAAAAACTGTTTATCGTCGGCAATGTGAAAATGCCCGGTTCGTACCCGCTAGCTGATCCGGAGGGCTCCACCGTTTTGAAGGCGCTGGCTTTGTCTCAGGGGTCTTTGCCATTCACTGCGAAGCGCGCCTACATATACCGCTTGATAGCAGATTCAGGTAAGCGGCAGGAGATTCCCGTCGAGCTGCGGGAGATCCTCCATCGCAAAAGGCCGGATGTTCCGCTGCAAGCGAACGACATTCTGTATGTTCCAGATAATCCAAAAACGCGGCTGACTGCGGCTACGCTCGATCGCATGGCGGGCTTTGGCTCGTCGGTAGGTACCGGTCTGGTTATATGGCATTGAGAGAGCGCAGAAGAAGGAAAAGAAATGCTAGATCGTTCTCCTGAAGTACCGCGGATTGCGGGGGCACAATCGCCAGCGCGAAGCGCGCCTCCCGGCTTGCCGGTCTCGCAACATATCGGGCCCTATGCGGCAGGTATGGTTCCGGCGGATACAAACGCATTGTTGGGCCAGCTTGGAAAGATTCTCTACAAGCATCGCTGGAAACTCATCCACTTTGTCGTGATCGCGATGCTGCTCGCCCTGGCTCTGCAGTTCGCGTTTCCGCGTTTATATTCCGCCACAGCGGTATTGCGCCTCGACCGCCATTCGACCGGGGGTGCCGTTGGCCAGGAAGCTTCGCAGGTTTCAGCCATCAACGACATGGATGAAATTATAACGACGGACATGGAAATAGCGCAGACGGACCCTGTACTGCGTCCGGTGGCCGAAAAATATCATCTCATCGATTACGACAAACCCTCGGGCTTTTGGGTGCGCTGGTTCGGAGGGAAGCCAGATGTGTCGGCCGCGCAACGCGCCAAGGCCTCGCCGGTTGCTTTGAAAGGCTTGAACCTCAGCCGGCCGGCCGGCACCTATCTGGTTCGCGTGACCTACCGAGCGTGGAGAAATCCACAGTTGGCGGCCGACGTGGCGAATGGTGTTGCCGAGTCCCTCATCAGACAGGTTCAAGAATCGTTAGATCAGTCGTACAATAATTTGTCGAGTGCCATCCGGCGAGATATGGAGCAACTGCGTTCGAAGATGGATATCTCACAGCAACGGCTGACTCAGTATGAAAAAGAACTCAATACGGTGGACCCCGAGCAGCATTCCACCGTACTGACAACGCGCCTAACCCAATTGCTTACCGAATACACGGCAGCCCAAGCGGACAGGCTGCACAAGCAGGCAATCTTCGAAGGCATCAGCAAATCTCCCACGCTGGCTGAGGCGCAAGCAATGGAGGCCGGCGGCCAGCGCTTGAGCTTGTTGGACGATTCGCTGGGGCGCTTGGCAATTGCGCGCCAGCAGTTTGCGGCTGCACAGTCACACTATGGCGAAAACCATCCTGAATTCCGCAAAGCGCAGCAGCAACTTGAGGAAGCCGAAGCGCAGGTGGACAGCGCGCGTTTGGCGACCAACGATAGAGCCGCAGCCGAATACCGTCAAGCGCTGGGTCGGGAGTTGTTGCTCAAACGTCAATTCGAGGCAACGAAGGCGGAGGTAGACGGACTAAAGTCTCACGCTCTTGAGTATTCGCAGTTGAAGACAGAAGCTGAAAACGACCGCCGACTGTATTCGGATCTGGAAGCGCGTACGCGCGAGGCGGACGTAAACCGGCAGTTCCGCGACGCGACGATCCAGTTTGTGGCGCCAGCACTACCGCCTGCGCAGGCAATTTTTCCCAGGCTAATCATCAATCTACCCATCGCTCTGGTGCTAGCGCTGGTTTTGGGAGTTTTGGGGGTGATAGCCGCCGATGCCTTGGATACGACGTTTTCGGATGCGGGCGAGGTATCTGCGCGCATGCGTCTGGAAGTCATGGGCACCCTGCCGAACGCCCGGCGTTTGGGCGTGAAAGGGGAAGACCAGGCCAACCCTCTCCAAGGTGTTTTGGGTCGCTCCGCCGAAATGAGCATGCGTTACGAAGAGGCCATTCGCATGCTGCGCAGTGCCCTCACTCTGGTAAGTGCCAACCATGCGCTGGGGACGTTGCTCATTACTAGTCCAGGTTCGGGGGAAGGGAAATCAACGACAGCGGCTCATCTGGGGGTGGCGTGCGCCCAGGCCGGGAGGAAAGTGCTACTCATCGACGCCGACCTCCGTCGTCCCGAGCTCCATAAGAAATTCGACATTGCGCGAAAGATTGGTCTGGCGGATGTGCTCGCCCACCGCATTCTACCCGTCGACGTAATTGTAGAAGTGGATACCCCAGGGCTGTTTCTCATGCCGGCTGGGCCACCTATGCTGAATGCCGCGGACTTAATCAGTTTGGGATTTGCAAGTGTGTTGAATCAGGTGTCGCGCAACTTTGACCTGGTGATTGTGGATGCGCCTCCCATGCTGGGAGTGTCGGAGACGCAGGAGATCGCCACGATCGTGGATGGCGTTTTGGTAGTTACAAAAGCAGACAGCACCTCCGCCAAGGCGTTGGGTGAGACCTTGGACGCGTTGAGCCGCAGCCGGGCTAACGTTCTAGGCGTTGTGATGAATCAGGTGAAGTTATCGAGTCTGAAGGGATTCGGCTACTATAACCGCCAGCAACAAGAGGATGAGAAGGCCGGCGCACAGTCGTAGGTGGATCTTAGAGACGTATGAATCTGAAAGTGCTCTTAACACGATTGGTGGGAGGTGGGGGTTTACTTGCCTTGCTCACACTCGCCACCAGCGGATTATTTAAGATAGCCGCTTTTGCGCGTGAGGCCTTCATTGCCTCCCACTTTGGCCTTTCCAGCTTTACAGACGCTTATTTCGCGTTTCAACAATTCCCACTCATATTGTGCGCGTTCATGTTTGGCGCGTTTTCGTTGGCCTTCACTCCGGCTTACGCGGCCGAGAAGCGCGAACGGCGGCAAGTGACGTGGCTGCCTGGCTTGCTGTTCTACGGGAGCATGCTCGGCATCCTTCTCACACTGGCGACAGTCGTCTTAACGCCTTGGCTGTTGCCTCTGTTTACCAGCACTCCCACAGCGCATGGCGCCGGCACAGTGATCATTTTAAGTTGTACCTTTTTGCCTGTGATCTGGCTCGGGATTTGGGCAGGTACGACAATTGCGAACGGTAACAATGTGTGGGCGATGTTCATGGCTGGCTTGCCCTACCTCAGTATGACCGTTTTGCTCATCGGTCTCTATGCGCTCGGCAGGCTGGATGCCCTGAGTTTGCCACTTTCTTTTTTGGCGGGATTCGGTGTCGTTGGCGCCTATACGTTCGTACGGATCTTGGCTACAGAATGTCCGAAAATGGATCTGCGCGCAATGCTCGAAACATGGAGAATGCCGGTATTCCGTCGCTTTCTTCGGCAGTTGACGGGGTCGTCGATTGAGAATCTGGGTTATTCAGCCAATCAATTGCTTTTAGTTTTCTTTCTTGCGAAAGCCGGCACTGGAGCCGTATCGGCCAACACCTGTGCTATGCGCGTGGGCATGCTTGGCTTCACTCTCTTGGGGCAACCTCTCGCGCAATTGATGCAATCCAAGCTATGCTCGGCGCGCCCCGACGCGCTAGCCGAAGTGTTTAAGAAGTGGCTGCTGGCTATAGGCAGCGTAGTGCTCGCTTTTGCCGCCGTGCTGTACTTGGCTCGCGAGCCCATTGTCAGCCTTGTTTACCTGCACGGCAAATTTTCGCTGGTGGAATTGAAGCGCGTGATCGAGATCGTGCCTGCGTGGGTTGCCTACTTCGTCGTATCGTCGCTAAACGCAATGGTGGCGCGGTATTTATTCGCTACCGCGCAAGGCAGCGTCTACGTGCGGCGGCAGCTCTTTGGCTACTTGGCAGCCAACGCGATTCGATTCGCGTTTTGGGAACGGCTCAGTGCCCCAATGGTGATCTGGTGCTCTGTCATTGCCGAGGGATGCGCATTGCTGTTGAGTTTGCGTAGCTGCTTTGCACCAACAGAGACCGGTTTGCTAAAGCCCGAAATGGCCGGCGTACAGGAGGCATAAATCTGTGAGGCAACAGAAAGAGCAAGATCTCGCAGATTCGAGCGGCGGCCGGAGAGTCGTAGTGCACACACCCGAGCCTGGAGTGGCGGGCCAGTATGTAGCTCAGTTTGTGAGATCTCTCGCGGCTCAGGGGACACGGGCCGCGTTGTTTTGCCCCAGTAATTTCTCTTATGCCGAAGAAGTGGCGGCGAGCGGCGTAGAGATCGTTCATGCCCCCGCGCGCGAAGTGGGGCAAGCGCCCTTGTGGCGCCGGTTGTATCGCAACATTGTGTTTGCCGGGAAGGCGTCGGCAAAGTTCTGGGCCACTGTCAGGCCAGGCGACATCGTTCATTTTCAGTTCGCGCTGCATCTGGGGCTGGGACTTCCATTCTTCTTCGCGGCGCGAATGAAACGCGCGTTCGTTGTTCTCACGGTGCACGATCCGCTGCCGCACCGTTGGAAACTCCCGCCGCCTTTGCGCTGGGTTGAGGCGGCTTTACTAAGCATTGGGTATTCGTTGTGTGATCGCCTTGTTAGCCACAATGAGGCGGGCCGTCGAATTCTGGTGGAGCGATTCCACATGGAGTCGAGTATGATTTCAGTAATACCGCATGGCCCTTTGAATTTGGCGTCCACTCCAACGTTTCCCGAACGCACGCCGGGCGGCGCTGGACCTTTGCGGCTACTTGCCTTCGGAACGATCCGTGAAAACAAGGGATTGCATCTGTCCATTGCCGCCGTTCAGCGCCTCCGGCGGCCGCCGCTCAATCGCCTTGTTTGTTTGACTATCGCCGGCACTCTGCACAATGCGATGGAAAAAAATTATTGGGAGAGATGTAAACGCCTGATTCAGGAGCAGCCGACCGGAATAGAAGTGGTCGAAAGACCGATAGACGACGCGGAGATTCGCCCACTCTTTGCTAGGCATAATGCGGTCTTGTTGCCCTATGTCCAATTCTTCTCCGACAGCGGGGTTGCGATGCTTGCCCTCACGCAGCGACGCCCGATCCTGGCGACGGATGCTGGTGGCTTGGGTGAATTGTTGCGCGCTGCCGATTGCGGCATTTTAATTGAAGCCGCCACCGTGGATGCTGTCGTCGCGGGCATTGAAATAGCCAGGTTGGCGCCAACGGAGTGGCTTGTGCAAAAGGGCGTCAACGGCCACAACTACGCAGTGAGTGGTCGTTCGTGGACCACCGTTGCCGAACAGACGCAAAATATGTACGACGGATTGCTCAAAGGCTTATCCAGTGAAGTGGTCCGGGAGACTATAGCTCCCATGGGAGTTGTGCGATGAGTCACGGCTCCGTTATCCACGGACCGGCGCAGTGGCCGGCCCTTCGCTTCGAAGCTGGGCCAAAATTTTCGGCGCTGTTCTTTTCAGGCTTGTTGGGCGGGGCGATCCCGCTGATTCTCGCGCTCTATTGGATCGGCTATTGGCTGGCGCCCGATTCGGTGGGTCCGCTTCTACGCGTTTCAGTTGTCGGGTGTGCGGTGCTTCTGGGCTTGTTTTGGTATCGCGCTCCGCTGACCCACGCCGAAATTCTGTTGTTCCGAATATTGGCAATGGCTGCTGTGGCATGGTTTGTCCCTACATTCCTGGCGGCCGATCCGTCACATGCGCTTGCCGTCTGGCTGAAACTAATTCTTCTTTTTGCTTTTTGCTGTTTTTCAGCTCGGGGCTTGCGGCATCCTCCCACTGCGCAGGTGTTTGGACTAGCCTCGATCGCCGGCGGAGTAATTCTCGTTGTTTTCATTTTGTTCATCTTCGTGAGGACTGAAGGCTTCGTCATCCCCACGTTCAAGGCGGCGCGTGAGTTCAAAGGAGTTGTCGGGCTCGAAAATGTATCACTCAATTCCATTGCGTTTGGGGCAGTATTTAGCTATTTAATAGGCCTCTGTCTGGTGCGGAAGAGCCGTGTGCTGATTTTAATGGGTATTCCTCTTCTTGCGATTTCGACGATTTTTACCGGTTCGCGCGCGCCCCTGACTATTTTCGGGGGCAGTGTCTTGCTCTTGCTTACTGTGAACGGATTGAGGACTAAGTCCCCTTGGTTACGAATCACAACCTGGCTGCTGGTGGCAGGTGCCGTGCTGGGCTTGGCACTCATTGCGTCAATCACTTCCGATAAAGATTTCAGGCACGCTACGGAAGGCCGCTCTCATTTGTGGTTAGTGGGTCTTCAGAAATTCGTGGAACGGCCCCTGTTTGGATATGGCTATGAATCGTGGCGAGACGATCTGGTGTCACGGCTTCCGGGCGAACAACGCGACCTGACTTTCGAAGTTGCGAGTAAACTGGGAGCCGGCTACCACAACGAATACGTCAGTGTTTTGGCAGAGGAAGGGCTCATCGGCGCTTTTGGGGCCGCGCTCATTATATGGCTTTTACTTCGCTCAAGTTGGCTCTTGGCATTTCGCCGCTGGGCTACCGTCCACTCACAAGAGTGGCCGCTGTTTGCCGTCATCTTTCTTTTGCTGCGAGCTAATTTCGAAATACCGGGGCTGTTTGGCTATGCGCACGACCCCGCCGACTATCTCGCTTATCTCCTTTTGGCCGTTGTTTTGAGTAAGTTCTCCATGGAAGAAGACTACGCTCGTCTGCTAGCGCACCGTGGAACCGGCAGCGGATCATGAAAGTGCAGTCGTTAGAAGGAGCAGTTGCGGCAACAGTGGCTGAACCCAATGTTCACTCTCGCCCTGGCCGGGTGATGATGGTATCCACTGCGCTCGGTGTGGGAGGCGGGGCCGAGGAGCAGGTCATGCTTCTGAGTCTCGGTCTCAGGGCGCGCGGCTGGGAGGTGAGGATTGTTTCGCTGGTGCCGCTCATCCCAGTGTCCGCCGAACTCGAGGCGTCCGATATCCAATTAGCTTCTCTTGGCATGAAACGTGGCATTCCCGACCCGCGTGCGATGCTGAGCCTTATCAAGGAACTCCGCGGTTTTCAGCCGGATATTGTCCATTGCCACATGCCGCAAGCCAATCTGCTAGCGCGCGCCGTTCGACCCTTTCAACCTTTCCCGGTATTGATCAGCACGCTGCACAATTTGACCATGGAACGGGTCAACGGCAGCTCCGGACGTTTTTTGGAACTTGCCCACCGCTGGACCGACCGCTTTAGCGACTTGACCACTGCCATTTGCAATGCTGCCGTAAACAACTATGTGCAACGCGGCTCCGTGCCAGCTGAGAAGATTGCCGTCTTTTATAACGGCGTGAATACTCTCGATTTTCAAGCTGACGCCGAGCTACGACAAGAAGGCCGGCGAACTCTTGGCCTCGAGGGAGAGTTTGCGTGGCTCGCCATTGGGCGTTTCGAACGCGCCAAAGATTTTCCTAACCTGATTCAGGCTTTCAAAATAGTTGTCGAACAAGCCCAGCAAGAGGTGGTCCTATTGATATGCGGCCGTGGGTCGCTTGAAAATGACATTCGCGCGCAGGTGCAAGCTTGCGGGATCGAAGAGCGAGTCAGATTCTTGGGAGTGCGTCGCGATATCCCCCGCGTGATGAACGCCGCCGATGGATTCGTTCTATCTTCCTATTTAGAGGGCTTGCCTATGGTGTTGCTGCAGGCTTCGTCGGTCGGCATGCCTATAGTGACGACTGATGTGGGTGGAAATGCGGAAGTTGTCATAGAGGGCGCAAATGGTTTTGTTGTGCCAGCTAGGGATGATAGGGCTTTGGCGAGAGCAATGCAGCGTGTCCTGAAGTTGCCGGACACTGAGCGCCTGCGAATGTCTGAGTTCGGCCGGCAGCTGGCACGCGAAAACTTTGAAATTGAACGCATTCTCGATCGTTGGGAAGCGCTGTACCGTGAGCAAATGAGGAGAAAATCCGGGCGGCCGATCCACTAACGAGGAATGAGCCATGGGAACCGACGGTCACACGATGAGCCAAATTCTGGGTAGCGTAGGGGATTTTGAGAGTGCTGCTCTTCGTATGCGGCCGACAGGCATCGGTGTGCTTTGGGCGCACGAACTGTTCGCTCGGCAAGCTGTAAAGACGCCCAGTGCGTTGGCGGTCTGCGACGAAAAGAAACAGCTGACGTTCGGCGAACTGGAACAGAGCGCCAATCGTCTGGCGCGCCATATCCAAATGCTTGGCGTGGGCGCCGAAACGCCAGTTGGCTTATACTTCGAGCGGTCCGTTGATTTCGTAGTGGGCGCACTGGCGGTGCTCAAGACTGGTGCCGCTTATGTTCCTCTGGATGCAGCGCATCCTCCCGCCCGCACTGACGGCATTCTGAAAGATGCCGGCGTTCCGGTCTTGCTCTCCCATAGGTGGATGGCGGCCAGTTTGGCGGGAGGCCCCTGGAAGACCGTCGATCTCGATATCGACGCTGCCGCCATTAGCGATCAGTCAGCCGAGCCGTTCGGGATCCCGGTGTTTGGCCACCAACTCGCCTATATAGCGTACACATCGGGCTCCACCGGCCATCCCAAGGGTGTGGAAGTGACGCATGCCAATCTTCAGCATTTGATTAGCTGGCACCAGCGCGCTTTCGGCGTCAGTCCAAGTGACCGCGCTAGTCAGGTTTCCGCCCTCTCTTTCGATGCCGCTGTGTGGGAAATGTGGTGCCATTTGCCGGTGGGTGCCAGTCTGCATTTGATCGATGAAGCCAGCCGCCGCTCGCCCGAGGGATTGAAAGATTGGTTGGTGGCGCAAAAGATCACCATTGCCTTTGTTCCAACCATCATGGCCGAGCATTTGATCACCTTCGATTGGCCAGACAATACGGCATTACGAACATTGCTCACCGGAGCAGATACGCTACACCGCTATCCAAAGGCGGGCCTGCCGTTTGTTTTGGTGAACAATTACGGTCCAACCGAATGCACTGTGCTGGTGACCTCCGGTCCTGTCTCAAGCGGCGCAGCCGAAGGCCAAATTCCTCCCATCGGTTGGCCCATTGATGACACGGAAATTTTGGTCATGGATGCGGAATTAAAGCCTGTTGCGCCTGGTGGCGATGGCGAAATCTGCGCAGCAGGCCCACAAATCGCGCGCGGCTATCGCAATCTGCCGCGACTTACTGCCGAAAAGTTCGTTTCCGAGCCGGGAACGGGCAGGCGCATTTACCGCACGGGCGACCGTGGACGCCTGCTCGCCGACGGGCAGATTGCGTTCTTGGGCCGGCTCGACGATCAGATCAAGATTCGCGGCTTCCGCGTGGAGCCCGATGAGATTGTGGCACTGTTGAACGCGCATGCGCAGATTCGCAACAGCGTGGTGGTGGCGTGCGGCGATAACGCGGACGAGAAATCGCTAGTAGCGTACATTTCTTCTGCCGCTGGGGCCGAACTGACGGCTTCCGCATTGCGGGAATATCTGCGCTCGCGTTTGCCAGACTACATGATTCCCTCTTCCTTCGTCGGACTACCTAGCTTGCCCCTCACCACAACCGGAAAATGTGATAAACAATCGCTTCCTGCGCCGGCGCCCGGCAACCTTTTGCCCGAGTCTTCGGAGGCGCAGCCTGACAAACCGGGTGGCCAGACTGGCACCGAATCCCGCATCGCCCCAATGGTGAGCGCCTTAATGGATGGCCGTGCTATCAGCCGCGACGATAACATTTTTCTGGTGGGTGGCCACTCGATGTTGGCCGCTCAATTGCTTGCCCGCGTGCGCGAAAACTTCGGCATAACGTTGAACTTGCGCCAGCTTTTCGAGGCTCCCACTATCGCATCTTTGGCTGTGGCCGTCGATCAAAAACTGGCGACAAAGTAAATTAGTAAGTGAACCCGAATGACGCAAGTGACCGCTGACCCGTCCCTTAGTTTGTATCAACTGTTGGATCCGGAGGTTCTAGCGAACCCCTATCCGCTGTTTAAGCGATTACGCGAGGCCGATCCCGTACACTGGGATTCCTTTCTCCATGCATGGGTCGTAACGCGTTACGAGGATGTGATCAACGTGATGCTCAAGTGTTCGGCAGACCGCACGCCTACGCCGCAACAACTGGAAGCTCTGGGCATGGTAACGGAATTGCAACCCATCGCCCGGGTCATGGTCAAGCAGATGTTGTTTATGGACGCGCCCGATCACACCCGATTGCGCGCCCTGTGTGCCATTGCCTTTACGCCAGGCCGTGTGGCGGCGCTTAAGCAACACATTCAGGAGATCGCCGATGAATTGATCGATCGCGTGCTCGACGCCGGACGCATGGACGTCATTGCCGATTTTGCCAACCCTCTGCCCGCCATTGTTACCGCCGAACTGTTCGGTGTGCCGGTGGAAGATCACCAGGATCTAAAGGATTGGTCGACTGATTTTGCGGAAATGCTCGGCAACTTCCAACACAACACCGATCGGGTGCGGCGGGCCTTGCGGGCCACGGAGAATATGATCGCCTATTTTCAGAGGGCTATGCGTGAGCAGGAGAAGAATCCTCGTTCGGGCTTGGTAACCTCTTTAATGAAGGCCGAGGTGGACGGTTCGCGCTTGACCGAAGAAGAAGTGGTGGCGAATTTGATTGTCACGATGGTAGGCGGCCAGGAGACAACCACGAATCTGATCGGCAACGGTCTGGTCTCTCTGCTCAAGAATCGCGATCAGATCGAACTATTGAAGAGCGATTCATCGATTCTGCCTTCGGCCATTGAGGAACTATTGCGTTACGAAAGCCCGAGCCAGCACACGGCCCGCCTGGCGCCGGAAGATATGATGCTGGGTCAAAAGAAAATTCTGAAACGTCAGGCGGTGATAGCTGTATTTGCCGCGGCCAATCGCGATCCGGAGCGATTTCCCGATCCAGACAAACTCGATCTGCGGCGCGCCGACAACCGCCACGTGGCTTTTGCCTGGGGGGCGCATTACTGTTTCGGTGCGCCCTTGGCCCGCATGGAAGGACAGATCGCGTTTGAAACCATGTTGCGGCGTTTGCCCAATATTCAGCTCGAGCCGCAGGAATTAGTGTGGCGTGAGAATCTCGGCCTTCGCGGGCTCAAATCGCTCTTCATTACGTTCGATCGTAGAAATTAGCGCGATGTCTGCTGTTTCAATGCACGGTATCGAATTGCGCGAAGCGCGCTTTCAAGACTACGAAGGCATTGCCGCGTTAGAGGCGTCGCAAGGACTGGCGATCAAGCCCGTCGATGAATGGCGCCGTCTTTGGGCGGGTAATCCTTGCTATGAGGAAATTGGCCCGCGCTGGCCTATTGGTTGGGTGCTCGAGGAAGGCGAACGCATCGTCGGTTCTCTGACTAATATTCCTCTGACCTATACCCTGCGCGGCCAAAAGCTTCTCGTTGCCTCCGGGCGCGGTTGGGCAGTCGAAGAACAATATCGCGGTTATGCCTTGCTGCTCATGGATACATACTTCAACCAGGAAAACGTAGACGTATTCCTGACTAACACCGTGAACGGCAACGCGGCGGACGCTTTTAGCACATTCGGCTCGTTGCGCGTTCCGCTGGGCGATTGGGGTACCGCGTCGTTTGCAGTGACCGAACATCGCGGGTTTGCCGAAAGTGCCTTGCGCATTAAAGGTATTCCGCTCGCGGGCGCGCTGAGTTACCCGGCGGGAGTCGCTCTTTCGCTCAAAGACCGCTTCACAGCCAAATCGATTCCCAAATCCGATATCGCCATTGCCCTCTTGCGCGATTTCGACCAACGGTTCGATACCTTCTGGGAAATTCTGAGCCACCGAAGCGACGCTTTGATCGCGGTCCGTTCGCGCGAAGTCCTAAAGTGGCATTTTTCTGCCTCGCTCGACAAAGACCAACTTTGGATTTTGACCGCCGCGCGTAGTGGCAACATTGATGCTTACGCGGTCTTCCAGCGGCGCGATGAGCCGCGCTATGGCTTGAAACGTATGCGGATGGTCGATTTTCAGGCCTGCGATTGGCAAGATCAATATTGTGCGGCCCTGGTACGACGTGCTTACGACGAGTGCCGCGCGCAAGGCATTCATGTGCTCGAGCATATTGGTTGCGACCTCGAGAAGACGCGCATTTTCGACCAGTCCGCGCCTTACCGCCGCAAGCTTCCCGGCTGGTCTTTCTTCTACCTGACAAAGAACCAAGAACTCGCGGAGTGTCTGGCGCAGCCGGAAGCCTGGGCGCCGTCTTCCTATGATGCGGATGCGAGTCTGTGAGGGTGTATTCGTTTTGCTGCGAACTTCGTGCGGTAGTAGTGTCGCCGTGAAGCTGCTTTTTGTGGGCGGAGAGGCGTGAGGTACATTGGTGAGATAGTGCCTAAACAATGAATAGCAGGGTTCGCGCTCTTATTGTCACGATCCTCATAGTTTGGGCGATCTTGCTGACCGTAGCGTCGCTTTCATCCCACAATCCCCTCCGGGAGAGCATCGCGGCGCCCGCCAATTCAAGGCATATCACGGTGAGACGCAAACACCGGCTAGCTCACTGGATGGCATTTGGCGTCCTATCGTTCCTGCTCGCGGTTCTATGCCGAAATCCCTCCAGGCAGCTTATGGCATTAGCGTGTGTGGTCGCTCTTGGAGCGCTGATCGAGGGGCTTCAACACCTAATGTACGAAAATCCCTTTGAAACTTGGGACCTCCGCGACGACACTTATGGCGCCCTGTCCGGCTTCTTTGCGGCGCTCCTTCTGCTGGCAATTACCCGAAGGCAAAGTAATCAAAGTCTGAGGTGACTCGCGGTTCCTATTAGAGACTCGCACTTAGCGGGACGGTGACGGAGCCAATCATGCCGGAGCCGTAATCGCGGACGATCACGCGCAAAGTGTTTGCGCCCGGGTATATGTTCACGGGGTCGTTCAAGTGCAGGCCCTCGGTCAAGAATTTGCGGTACGTGCCGTCGAGCATATTCAACTCCAAGGTTTGGATGGTGGGAGTACCAAGAACGGAGCCGTCTTTACTGAATTGCGCCGTAAGGATATCAACTCGCCCGGAATGCCGGTCGGCTTTAGGCTCCAGATGAATGCCCTTGGAATCGAGCGAGACCGCGATATTTAGCGCGTTCGCCGGATGGGAAAGCTGCAAAGTAATGCCGATTTCCGTTGCGTCGAGGGGACTCCATAAAGAATCGTGCAACTGGATGGAACGTGCCCTCTCATCTCTGGGAACTTCTGCCAGATCCAAATAGCCGTTCCGGTAATGCAGGTTAATGTGCGGCTTGCTGGCTTCCACCTTCAGCTTGTGGAATTCGCGGTCTTGTTTCTCTTCTTCCGGATAAAAGCCTAGTGTGTAGGTTAAGGCAGAGTCTTCCACTGCTTGGTGAATCGCGCGGGACAAATCGTTGGTGTTATAGAAGGCATGGCCGCCGGTGGATTGCGCGAGTTCTTGCATGGTCGCCTGAGTCGCATTTTGGCGGTCGCTGGCGGATGCCTTGGGCGGGCGGGGATTCTTGCCAGTAGAGGGCATCGTGCCAGAGGGAGGGGCTGAGCGACTGGCGTCCGATAGCTCGGGAGTTGTCAAACCGCGGGCATCGACCGGGTAGACGGCGATGTTCGCATCGCTCAACGCACGCACGGTGGCCTCAAACTCGTCGGCGAAGTCCTCGGAGAATTTGCTCATCCCGACGCCGATCCTCAGAGGAAATGCTTCGGAAAGCCACACTAAATTCTTGCGGCCGGGCACGTTAGCCAGATGCGCGGCGATAAACTTCAACACATTGAGAGTGCCCAATACGCGGTTGCGCATGTAGAAGGCCCGCTCTTCCGCGCTGCCGCCGCCGTTTATAAGACTCGCAAAGGTGGCGGCTTCCGAAGAATCGATTGCACCGGCCGGTTCGGTATTGACGACACTGACAACTTGCCCATTCGCCGCGGCCAAGCGTTGCTGGAAAAGCTCCATGCTCGATGTGTAGTCATGCAGTACGCGCAGCCGGCCGTTGAATGTGTAGACTGCGACTCGGTCTGTCGGGGGGATAGACTGCAAATACTTGATCAGCTGCTGTTGGGCGAAAAGTCTGTCAGTCAGCTTGGTGTTGACTAGATCCAATAAGACGACGGTCACGGCATTGGCGGCTTGCTCCTTGGAAGCCGCGAGATTGCTGAAGGTGTTGCTACCCGCTGGAGTCGCTGGTGCGGTAGGTTGGCTGGCCGCAGCTGATATGGCTGAAAAGAAGCTAATCTTCTGCTGGTGGCCGTCGACGAAGACTTTGAAGTCGTCTTGCGTCAAACCCTCGGCAGGTTGGTCGTGCGATTTTGCAATGACGCTGAGCTGCACTAACCGGGTTGTGGTTTTGATCACAGGCTCTTGAGCGATAACCGCCGGGCTGAGAGACAGGCCTAGGAAAAGTAAAGGGCGAAGCAAAAAGAGGAGCATGGTGGTACGTGACAGCCTAACCAATAGTATCGTTGACCTTGCACCTAGCTGTTAGTTGACCTATTAATTAACCAGGAAATCGGAGGAGATTTGGGAGAGTTTGGGGCAGCCGGCGAGACCCATGGTCATCTCGAGTTCGGTGCGGAGGATTTCGACCACGCGGGCGACGCCTAGGGCGCCACCGGCGGCGAGGCCGTAGAGATAGGGGCGGCCGATCATGACGGCGCTGGCACCGAGGGCGAGGGCTTTAAAGACGTCGATGCCGCGGCGGACGCCGCCGTCCAGAATCACGGGCACGCGCTTGCCGACGCGCCTGGCAATGGCGGGCAGGGCATCAATGCTCGCGGATACTGTGTCGAGGCTGCGGCCGCCGTGGTTCGAAACGATGATACCGTCGCAGCCCAGGTCGGCGGCGGCCATAGCGTCACCAGGATTCAACACGCCTTTAAGGAGCAAAGGCACATTCATGAAAGAGCGCAGCCACTCGATATCTTTCCACGTGATATCGGCTCCGTGAGTGACTGAGTAAATGTTGCGGCCGGAGGGGCGATGAGAGCCGGCGGCGATATTGGAGCCAAGACCTGAAAGATTGGCGCGCTGGACACCGGGAGGGAGTTTGAAGCCGGCGCGGAGTTCGCGGTCGCGGGGACCGTTGACGGGGACGTCAACCGAAAGGCAGATGGCTTCGCAACCGGCGGACAGGACGCGCTGCACCAGTTCCTTGGTGAAGCCGCGGTCGGTTTGAATGTAGAGTTGGAACCAGACAGGCTGTCGTGAAACTTGACGGATGGCTTCGTAGGTTACGGTGGAAAAAGTGGCCGCGACATAGGTGGCCTCACACAAGTCGGCACCATGGACGGCTTCAAGCTCCCCTTCGGGATGCACGAGCTTTTGATAACCGGCGGGGGCCAGCAGGATGGGGAAGGCGTGTTCTCGCCGAAACAGGCGGAATCTAGTATCGATGCGGCTGACGTCAACCATGACGCGCTGGTTGAGCTTGATGCGGTTGAAGGCGTTGCGGTTTTCGGCGGCAGTGAGACCAGCGCCCGCCCCGCCGGCAATGTATTCCAACGCGGGCAGAGACATCTTGGTAGGCGCGAGGCGCTCAAAATCATCGAGCGTCCAGATGGCAGCGAGTTCTTCGGCGCTAAGCACTTGATTCGGTGTGTTTAGCTGGCGCGTTTGGAACGGCCTTCGAGCTTCGCTAATTGCTGGCCCGTTTGGATGAGCCAGGCTTGACGATCCAGACGCGCGTTCTGGTTGTCGAAACGCACCGTCATCTCTTCGCGAAAATTGTGTATCTCTTTCCCCAGATTCTGCATTTCCCGCTCCAGGCTCTCTTTGATTTGCTCCAAGAGCATGACCACCGGACCATCGTCGCTAGGCACGTTGTGTTCTCTCCTGATTTGAATTACTTGAGCTCGAGGATTTCTTTTTCTTTGGCTTTGGCGACCTGGTCTACTTTGGCAATTTGCGTATCCGTGAGTTTCTGCGTTACATCGAGTGCTTGTCGTTCTTCGTCTTCGCTAATGACCTTGTCTTTGAAGAGTTTCTTGAGATGTTCGTTGGCGTCGCGGCGAATATTGCGCAGGGCGACGCGGCGCTCTTCCGCGACATGGCTGAGCTTTTTGGCGAGCTCGCGACGGCGGTCTTCCGTGAGCGGCGGAACGGGGATGCGGATAATTTTGCCGTCGTTCGAAGGATTGAGGCCGAGATCGGCGATGCGGATGCCTTTCTCGATGGCTCCGATGATGGTGTGGTCCCAAGGTTGAACGGTGATAAGCGCGGGTTCGGGGACATGCAATTGGGCGACCTGATTGAGCGGCGTGGGAGTACCGAAGTAATCGACGCGAACGCTGTCGAGCAGGCCGATGGTGGCGCGGCCGGTGCGGAACTGCGCCACTTCGTGCTGCAGGTCGGTTAGCACCTTGTCCATTTTGGCGCGGGCGTTGGCTTCTATTTCCTTGACATTCTTGAAGGTGCTGCCGGTCGCAGCGGCGGGTGCGGTTGGTTCAGTTTTCATATGTCGACGCTACCTCAACATTATCGAATCATGACGAGCGGTTAGCGAATCATGGTACCGATGGATTCGCCCATCGCCATACGCATTATATTGCCAGTGACGTTGAGGTCAAACACCATGATAGGCATACGATTATCACGGCACATGGCGACGGCGGAGGCATCCATCACACCGAGCGCTTTGGAGAGGACCTCGGTGTAGCTGACCTCGGTGTAACGGATGGCCGTAGGGTGCTTCTTCGGATCTTTGTCATAAACGCCGTCGACGCTGGTGGCTTTGGCGATGATTTGGGCGTGGATTTCGAGGCCGCGAAGGGTGGCGGCGGTATCGGTGGAGAAATAGGGGTTAGAGGTGCCGGCGGCGAAGATAACAGCGCGGCCCTTTTCAAGATGGCGAATGGCGCGCCGGCGGATGTACGGTTCGGCGACCTGATGCATTTCAATGGCAGTCATGACGCGGGTGGGGATGCCGAGATGTTCGAGAGCGTCTTGAAAGGCGAGGGCGTTGATGACGGTGGCGAGCATGCCCATGTGATCGCCAGTGACGCGGTCCATTTTATTGGCGGCGGCCGCGACACCGCGGAAGATGTTGCCGCCACCCAGCACTAGACCGACTTGGACGCCGGTGCGCGCGACGTCCGCGACTTCGCTGGCGAGAGACTTGACGCGTTCGGCGTCCAAGCCGAAAGACAACGGACCGGCTAACGCCTCGCCGCTGATTTTGAGAAGGATGCGCTGGAAGCGTGCCATGTCCGTTGATTGTCTAGGCGGTTACGGGAAGAGGGCTTTGTTCGACACCGGGAGCGTCGCCGATATCGCCCACCTTGTAGCGCACGAAACGGGAGACGGTAATGGTGTCGCCAATTTTGCCGTTGGCGGTTTTGATCAGATCGGCGATAGAGATGGTGTTTTCGCGGATGAAGGGCTGCTCGAGCAAGCAGACTTCCTCGTAGAACTTGCTCATGCGGCCTTCGGCGATTTTATCGAGCATCTTTTCGGGCTTGCCTTCGGCGCGGACGCGGTCGCGCTGGATATCGAGCTCTTTGGAAACCAGAGTGGCGGGCAACTGTCCGCGGGTGACAACCTGTGGATGGGCGGCGGCGACTTGCATGGCGAGATCGCGCACGAGGGTTTTGAATTCGTCCTTGGACGGCGATTCAGCATTAGTGATAGCGACTTCGAGCAGGACGCCGATTTGCGCGCCAGTGTGAATGTAGTGTCCAACAAAGCCGTTGCCGGCAACTTCATAGATGGTGAAACGCGAGACAACGATGTTTTCGCCGAGCTTGGCGATTTTAGTTTTGACCAGTTCGCCGACGGTGTGGCTTTCTTTGCCGAATTTCTGTTCATAAAGGGTTTCGTGCGCTTTGATGTTGGCACGCTCGGCTTCAGTAACGTCTTCGAGGCGGACGTGCTTGGGTTTGGTTTCAGCGATGTGGGCGGCGATATCGGCGGCAAGTTTCTGGAAATCGTCGGTGCGGGCGACAAAATCGGATTCGCAATTCACTTCCACCAGGACACCAAGTTTGCCGTTGGCCCTAAGGGAGGCGGCGATGAGGCCCTGTTTGGCGCTACGCGATTCCTTGTTGTGGGCGCTGGCGATGCCTTTCTTGCGGAGTACGACCTCGGCTGCTTCGATGTCACCGTTTGTCTCAACCAATGCTTTCTTGCATTCCATCATGCCCGCGCCGGTACGTTCGCGGAGTTGTTTTACGAGTTGTGCGCTTATCTCAGCCATTGTTTTTATCATTCTTTCTTTCTATACACACAAGGGGCGACCGAGCCTGAGTGGGCTGGTCGCCCTGATACCTTCACTTCCCGTGCGACAGTTTTAGTGTTCGACGACGGTGGCGACCTCTTCTACTTGAGCTTCACTGCTGGGGCCCTTGCGCGGAGGCGTTTCGGGCTCGACGATGCCGCTGGTGGCCAGGCTTTCCGACATTAGCTGCTCAGCATATTTAGGATCGAGATACTGGGTGTACTCTTCCGGAGTCTCTGCAGAAGTTTCATCTTCGCGGACAATTTTGTCGGCGGCGAAGTCCGTTTCGGTGGCCAGTGAGCGGGCTTCGACAATCGAATCGGCAATTTTAGTGGTGAAGAGGCGGATGGCACGCAGCGCGTCATCGTTGCCTGGGATCACGTAATCGACTTCGTCCGGATCGCAATTGGTGTCGACCACGGCGACGACAGGGATGCCCAATTTACGCGCCTCTTTGACGGCGATGGCTTCCTTGTTGGAATCGATCACGAACAGCAGATCTGGCAGGCCGTTCATGTCTTTGATGCCAGCGAGGTTTTGTTGCAGGTGCTTGCGTTCGCGCTCGAGGCGGCCGACTTCCTTCTTGGCGCGACCTTCGTAGGCGTTTTCGGTGGCCATGGCGTCAAGTTCTTTCAGACGCTTGATGGATCGCTGTACGGTAGTGATGTTGGTGAGCAATCCGCCGAGCCAACGCTGGTTGACGTAAAACTGGCTGCAACGGCCGGCTTCTTCGGCGATGGCTTCCTGCGCCTGGCGCTTGGTGC
>PMSX01000032.1 GCA_003167495.1 Bryobacterales bacterium
GGGAGCAGCGACTTGGCACCGAACCGAGTGAGGCTCGAGCTGGCTTCCATGGACAGGACCACGCCGATTGCGGAACCGGCCAGAGCAACCAGCGGCAGAGACTTCGATCCGACGTCGTCGAGTTGCCGAACCAGCTCTTTCCACTCGTAGGGTGGAGTTACCGCAGCGCGCCCGACTTGCCAGGCGAAGATTCCCAGGTCTCCAAACCACTCGAGGAATCCGCCCAGCAATCCCTGACCCGATTCCGAGGAACGCACAGGTTCGGCCTTCCGCTCCTGATGCTTTGGGTGGTTGCCTTCAACTAACGCTACTTCGCCGCTGCTCACTGATTTGGTCCTGGATTTGGTCCTGAATGATTCGGCCCTGGATTGGGTGCACCGTGCAGATTGTTTAGATGCATGCGCGCCATCAGGGAGTGAGGACCGCTATAGAAAAACTCAAGTGCTATGTTTCCACCGGCATACGCCAGCAAGTTATAGTTGCCCATCCGGAAAGCATCCTTGGGGCCAAAGCGGCTTGGATACCATCCGTAAACGGCCGTCATGGTGCCCGTATAGGGTTCAACCAGCAACGGGAGCGAGAAGACACGGTGACCGTCTTCGCCGCGGCGTGCAATCACAGTCGAAACCAAGGCGTGGCGCATTCGGGGATATAGCCCCGTGCATTCGCAGCGATAGTAAAGTGTGTCTTCTTTCAAGGCCTCGGCCAGCGCATACCGCGCCGTGGTACCCACAACGACGATTCCGAAGTCGGAACCAAATCGTCTGGAGTAACCCTTCAGGCCCTGATTCCATTCTGGAGGCGCATTGCCGATCTGGTCGATGCCGGCCGCTACGGCCGCGCCGGCAATCGGATACGGACCGAACGCATCGAAGACATAGTTGTTGATCATTGTTCTCTGTGTGGGGCGAACGTAGGTCAGATGCAGTTGCCCGGCGGTCACAACCGCCGCGGGCGCGGGAGAGCCTGCCATGGAGGATGCAATCTGCGACCTTCCATGGAGTGGAAAGATAGGGATAACTGCAGCGAGGAAAAGCTGAATCACTACCCTGCCGGCGGTTTTGCCATGACATTCACGGATCGAAAGCCCGGTTCGCCTGAGCGCCCGCCTTCCTCTGAACGCATGACTCGGCAGCGCCACCCAATTTGTTGTCATTGATGTCTCCAAGAGCTCTCCTCCGACAGGCATCGCCTCTTCGAAACACACAAGTCGCTGTCAATGACACATGCGGGCGTTGGTCCACGTCCAAAGAGATAGTGACAGAAGGAAAGAGGTAATTGATGGTCAAATTAGCTCTGCATCGCTGGCGCCGGTTGCGTCTCTCCAAAGGCATCGCGCGCTCTGCGCCTCGGCGAATCTTCGTGGCAAGAATCCCCCCGTTGGCAGAGATTCAATTGTGAGCAATCCAGACCAGACGAGCGCCCGAACGACGGGCGATGATTGGATGTGCTTGATTTTAGCTGGCTTCAAGTTTCGCGGCCGGCTTGTCCGATTGCCAAGTGGTCGTTCGCTCGCGCTTTGAGGAAGTTGCGGTGCGAACACAGAACCGCGGCATCGCTTTCATCCGTTTTCTGAAGCCATTTCTTTTTCGGCCTTCAGTGGATTCGCAACAATCACCGGTTGACCCAGGCCAAAAACGGCTTGGGCGTGGGAGTTCATTCGCCAAGCCGGCAGACCTTTCGACCGAGGTTCATCTTTGAATATTCGAAGCACCCAGGAAACTTTCGACCCCGCCACTTTCCTTGCCAACGCTGGGCTTGGGCGCAAAGTTGTTGCATTGGAGCCAAAGGAAACATTCTTCTCTCAGGGAGACGCTGCCGACACGGTCTTCTATCTCCAGAAGGGCCGGGCAAAGCTCACGGTCGTCTCGCAGAACGGGAAAGAGGCCACCATCACGCTCCTTTCCGCGGGCGATTTCGTCGGCGAGGAGTCACTCGCCTCTATTCCGGGGCTGCGCCTGTCCACCGCCTCCGCGGTCAACACCTGCGTCGCACTCAAGATCACCCGCGAGGAGATGGCCCGCGTGATGCATGACGAACCCACCTTCGCCGATCTCTTTTTCAAATTTCTGCTGGCACGCAGCATGCGCACCCAGGCCGATCTTGTCGATCAACTGTTCAATTCGAGCGAAAAGCGTCTGGCGCGGATTCTGCTTTTGATGGCGGAATTCGGCAAACCGGGAGAACGCGATACCTTCATCCCGCCCATCTCGCAGGAAACTCTGGCGGAAATGATCGGCACCACGCGCTCCCGCGTAAGCTTCTTTATGAATCGGTTCCGCAAACTCGGTTTTATCAATTACAACGGCCGCATCCAGGTAAACAAGTCGTTGCTCAATGTTGTGCTTCTTGACCAGTTGCCCGATCACAACTCGGAGAAGCCGATCACTCCTTCACGAGCCGCCGCTCTCAAGCCGGCGATTCCGATCATCAGGACGATTTTGAAGCCCATATTGCCCATCGTCGGGACCATCAAACGCAAGCTATCCATACGTGAAAGTAGAGCATAACTTCAATCGACGGGCTCGATTATAGGACCTTATCCGTAAATTGCGCATTCGAAGTAGCGCCGTTCTCCAGACCGGCTGTACTGGC
>PMSX01000266.1 GCA_003167495.1 Bryobacterales bacterium
AGGCAAGTCCCAATCCGGTCTTGCTCAAGAAAAACAAGAGCCGGCGGGCCGCAGCGCGGCGATTTTCCGGTTCGAAAGCGCGCCTCATTTGCTTCAGGCTCGAGCGGAACGCCAGCCAGGCAAACAAACTTGCCAGCAACGTAGCGGGACCGAAGCTGTAGAGGGGTGTGAGCAATGCTCCGCGCCAAGTGGAAAAGCGCATTTGCCCCAGGAGGTTGTAGTAAGCGGTCGATTCCGCGGCAATGCGGCTCAGTTCTTTGCGCAGCGTTTCCTCACCGACGCCGGGCTTCACGCGAGCGACGACGAACGCCTTGTCGAGGTAGGTCAGCTGTTGCATCACGTAAACGGTGGGCCGGCGGGAAAGGAATTCGAAGCTTCCCGGTAAAACGGCGGCTACGTTGTATGCTTGGCCGCCGATCTTCATTTCAGAACCAATGACCTTAGCCTTGCGATTGGTAATGGAGACCCAGGCCCGATGGTCGAGCACCACTCCGTTCTGGGCCGGGAATTGGCCCACCTCAGCCTTGACTCCTAAAACGTCGAAAAGGGCGAGACTAGCGGCGACAACCAGTGGATCATCCGGTAAGATGCGGCCGTTCCAGGTCACTTTACTGTCGCGGCGGGCGAGCACCTCGACGCCCGCTGCACCGTGGAGCAACTTGCTGTTTTGCTGCCACGCCGGTACCACGTCCGCGGGTAGTCCTTTGTCACCACCCCCAAGATAAGGGTGAAGCCAAATCAAGGTGAGTTTGCCGGCTTTGCTAGGCATCTGGCTGAACAGCATTTCGCGCGTGGCTTGCAATCCAGTGCTGGCTGCGGCAATGGCGAGCAAGATGAGCGCTAGCGCCGAGAGGCAGGTAAACGGGGAGCGCGCGATTCCGCTAATCCTCGAGCGTACCGAGTCTTGCGAGGCCAGCAGCCAAGCCGCATCCGCAAAGGCTCCTAGCGCGCCGCGGAGAAGTAGCCATTGCTCGCGGCGGCTCCACTCGCCGGTGTGAAACAGAAACTGCCAGCGATGCCAAATCTCGGCGTGCCATTCGCGCAGCCATTCTTCCCTTTGCTCCCTGGGCACAAGCGGGGCAGCGGCGCGAACCAGCGTCTGGCTGACTGATACCACCCACGGCTGTTTGGGTTCGTCCGGCATAATTCCTCTCAGCGGCGAGATTTCTGACTTAGCTTTCCAAGCAAAGGATAACGCCTTTGCGACTGTTCCAGTACCTGTGCTCCGGCGCGCGTCACGCGGTAGTACTTGCGAGCCGGTCTTTGTTCAGCGAGCGCCTTTTTCTCGGCTTCCCACTGCGACACAATCCAGCCTTCCTTTTCCATTCGCCGCAGCGCGGGGTAAACCGTTCCGCTGGGCAAACCGGTCTCATCCATAATGTCGAAACCGTAGCTACAGCCGTTATCCACCGTCTGGAGAATCAACGCCGCTGTATGTGAAAGTTTGGCCGAATCGCTCATATGCCCTATATAGAATTCTACTCCTAATTTGGATGGGTTGACGCGACAAATAGATGCACTTCTGGCGTAGAGGTGAGCGAACGGCAAGACTTATTTAGCCGCAGATGGCCGCTGATGACGTCCGAGAACCCCGTGTTTTGCTTCGACGCTTACCCAACATGGAGCATTGGCTGGGGCGTTGTTCTTTTCATGGTTGCCGCGCAAAAGAAAGCGGCGCGCTCCCTGGCCAAGATGGTATCGCTTGGGCATATAATCACGGAGTTAACTCGAACCCCCGGGAGCTTCTATGTTGAAAATCCGCTGCGTCGCTCTGCTCGTTCTTTGCAACGTTTCCACTTGTTACGCCCAATCCGACCCATCGGGCAAAGACTGGCTCATGCACGGACGAAGCTATGACGACCATCGTTTCAGCCCGCTGCGCGAGATCAACGACCAGAACGTCGCGACGCTGGGATTGGCGTGGAGTCACGAACTCGATACCACTCGCGGACTGGAAGCCACGCCGCTTGTCAAGAATGGCATTCTCTATTTCACCGGGGCCTGGAGCGTGGTGTATGCCTACGACGCCAAAAGCGGCAAGCTGCGCTGGAAGTTTGATCCGAAAGTCTCGCGCGAAAATGCCTACTTTTATTGCTGCGACGTTGTGAATCGCGGTGTGGCTCTATTTGCTGGCAAGGTCTTCGCCGGAACGCTGGACGGTCATCTGGTTGCTCTAAACGAAAACACTGGTGTGCCCGAATGGACCGTTAACACCGTAGAGAATAACAACAGAGCGTACTCGATTACGAGCGCTCCCCGCATCGCGCGGGGCAACGTTGTGATTGGCAACGCTGGATCTGAATACGGTGTTCGCGGCTATGTTTCCGCGTATGATGCGGAGACCGGAAAGCTATCTTGGCGCTTTTACACTGTGCCCGGCAATCCCGCCAACGGCTTTGAATCGAAGGCCATGGAAGAGGCGGCGAAGACTTGGCACGGCGATTGGTGGACCTTCGGCGGCGGCGGCACGCCCTGGGAGGGCATGACCTACGATCCCGATCTGGATCTGTTGTATTTCGGAACGGGGAATCCCACGGCGTGGTATCGCGAACTCCGTGGCGGGGGCAACAGTTTGTACACGTCCTGCATTTTGGCCGTTCATGCCAAGAATGGCGAACTTGCCTGGTATTTCCAAACCACTCCGGGTGACAACTGGGATTACGATGCCACCCAGCCGTTCGTTCAAGCCGATCTAACAATCAATGGTCAGCTGCGCAAGACCATCATGCAGGCCAACAAAAACGGCTTCTTCTATGTTCTGGACCGCCAAACGGGAGAATTTATAACCGGCTCGGCTTTTGTCGATGGAATCAACTGGGCCAAGGGACTGGACGAGAAAGGCCGCCCGATAGAGAATCCAGGCGTAACGGAACTCAAAGCGAGACTGATTTCGCCTGGTCCGTTTGGCGGCCACAATTGGACGCCCATGGCGTTTGGCGACTCGACTGGCCTCGTGTACGTGTCCGCCAAATCCGGTACGTTCTTTTTACACGCCCCTGGCTCCGAAGTCAAATACGACCCGGATCGATGGAACCACGGCTTGATCAGCTATGAGGGGCCGCTTAGCGACCAACTCATGGCGGCCCCGCCGGTACGAGGTGAGTTGCTCGCCTGGGATCCGGTAGCCGAGAAGGCCGCTTGGCACGCGCCTTCGCCGGTCGCCGAAACAGGCGGCGTTCTGGCAACTGCCGGCAACTTGGTATTTCAAGGCCGCGGGGACGGCATTTTTGTCGCCTATCGAGCCACGGATGGACGCCAGCTTTGGAGCTTTGACGCGGGTACTGGAATTATTGCTGCTCCTGTGACCTATTCAGTTGACGACGAACAGTATGTAACCGTACTTGCCGGTTGGGGCGGCGCATCAGGTTTGATCAGCTTCCATGGTTACGGCCCCGTAAAGCCGGGATACGGCCGTGTTCTCACGTTCAAGCTAAACAGCCACGCGAGGTTTGCTCCGCCAGTTTACAAGCACGAGAGTCCGCCGGCCAAATTCACCACTGACGCTTCGCCCGAGCTCATCAAGAAAGGCGGTACCATTTACGGAGGAAACTGCAGTGTCTGCCATGGCGTCGATGCCATCGGCGGTCCGGTGGCCGATCTACGCTATTTGAGTAGGGCGAAACTCGATCACTTGGAGGATATCGTTTTGCGCGGGGCTCTTTCGAAGGCCGGTATGCCTTCCTTTTCGAAGATCTTGAAAGCCGAGGATGTTGATGCGATTCGGGCCTATCTGATCAGCCGTTCTCGGGAATTAGCCGCGCAGAAGTAAATCGAGGAACCATGCTCGCCTTCGAATCTCAACTCATCAGCGACATGGGGATTTCCCGAAAACCACGGTATCTGTGGGTAGCCCAATGCGGATGAAATGATGAATCTTTCAAGACTGGCTGCTGTTGCTCTTGCTTGAAAGAGCCAGGAAGATATCGCGATAAAACTGAGGGTGCGATTGCCAGGTCTGGCCAGTGAGTATGCGGCCATCGCAAGTGACTTGCTGACTGACAAAGGTGCCGCCAACCTGCTCGACTTCGCAGCGAACATGTTCGTAGCAGGTGACGCGCGTTCCCTTTACCAGCCCCGCTGCAATGAGCACTTGAATTCCGTGGCAAATGGAAAAGATCCACTTTTCGGTCGCATTGAATTGCCGTATGATCCCGAGCAAACGCCCGTCATTACGGAGATACTCAGGTGCTCGACCCCCGAGGATTAGGACCGCCTCGTAGTCGCGCACCTTTACTTGATCAAAACTGATATCGGCCTCCAGACCATAGCCGGGACGTTCAACATAAGTGTCCCATCCAGGTTCGAAGTCGTGTATGACAAGGTGCAGGCGACGCACAGAGGGCGCGGCGACTAGTGCCTCCCAGCCTTCTTCGCGGAAGCGGTGAATGGCATACAGAGCCTCATAGGACTCGCCGCCATCGCCGGTGATGATCAGAATCCGTGGCATTCGTTCTGAGGGTAGCACCGCGGAGAAAATGATCCGGATTGGACAAGTCGACTCCCAACCGCCACACCTTGACGCCGCGCTCCGGCAGCGCTTGTTCCAGAACATCAGTGAAGCGCGCTTATTTTACCTATCCGGTGGCCGATGGGCTGCTTGCAGCAGCTCAAATCTACCGCGGTTGTGCCCCGACGGGCCGGCCACGCTTTGCGAACCAGGCTTGGGCGGACCGGCTCGTGGCCGCGTCAATGGGCGGATGTCCATCAGAAGATTGTGAAAGACGCCTCGCGAGGCGGCACCGGTGGTACAGCACGCTGTGCGCCACGGAGTTGTAGATTTCTTTCAAGTTATCTAAGTGTTGAAAGTTCGTGGATCGTAGTCTTCTTGAGCGCGCGAGCCGGATGGAACAGGTTCCGAACTCTCCTGACATGATCTACGATCAAACTTGCTCGCACCTCTGCAGCGGCGTAGAATACCGTTGGAGGTTAGTTATGTTGTCGGCAAATGTACAAGCATTATTCGATGTTATGACTGAGCTTTGGAATACCGGAAATCCGGCGTTGCTGAGTCAGGTCTATAGTGAAGATGCCGTTCGGGTCGATCCACTCAACGCTGAACCGGCGCACGGCATCCAGCAGATTACCGCTTCCTTGGCTGCCATCCGTGCCGGCTTTCCGGATTTCAAACTCCACATTAAGCAGCGCATGGGAGATGATGAGTGGGTCGTCACAGAATGGTCGGCCACAGGCACCCAGACAGGCGCCTTTCTAGGCGTTCCTCCAACCGGCAAGGCGGCAACGGTGCATGGCGTGTCCCTCACTCGCCTCGACGGCTTGAAGATTATTGAGGAACGCGCCTATTTCGATCGCCTGGCTTTACTGCAGCAACTCGGTGTTGCGCCTGGTGCGTCACAAAGCGCAGCGGCAGCCGGACGTCCGTAATGTTTTGAAAACAGCCCGTGAGCACCGGCTGTCATGAAATAGCTATTTCGTCGGCACCAGCGATTGGAGGCGGTCCTTGTTGATCTTGAGCACAACGCCAGCGTTGCGGTCGGCCGCCTCGCTCACCTTGTATTCCGCCGCCGTACCGAGTACTTCCGCAACCTCGGAGGGAATGAGTTTGTATTTATCGGTGAGCCACTGCGCCATATTTGCCGTGGCGCCCCGAAAAGCGTCGTCGATCGAACCGGCCAAGCCCATCGCCATGAGGTGGGTGGCGGATTCTACGCGTGGGCCTCCCATCGATTTGCCCGAAATCACATTCACAGTGAACTCCACATCCATCGACGTTTCCAAGGCGTTGCCGTTCAGCTCGCCGTCCCCCTGCGCCGCGTGGCCGTCGCCGATATAGAGCAAAGCACCCGGCACGCTCACGGGTAAATAGATGGTCGCGCCTTCCACGATCTCATTGAAGTCCATGTTGCCACCCCAGCGGCCGGAATCACCTGTTCCTGGAGGCGCCTGTGCGGAGCGGGGCGCGACCGCAACGCAGCCGAGCATTGGCCGAAGCGGCACCGAATAATGCGTCAAGTGCTCGCCAGGCTTCTCAAGCGTAGCTACGCCGCCTTGTAGGTCCAGGTGCCAGCGGACGTTCTTCCAGCCATCCTTCATCTTGACCGCAAGATCACTATCCACTCCTCTATCGACAACGCCGTCGTCACTGATAGCCCAATCACGATTGAGACGAAGGCGGTTCAGGTGCACCACCAAAGTGTCCCCTGGTCCTGCTGTCTCGACGAAGAACGGTCCGGTCTGGGGATTCCCACCCAGTACCCGCGTCACGCCCTTTTCATCGGTACCGCCAGCATCGACGGTCGTCGTATGTACCGTGTCACCGGGGAAGACGCTGAGCACCGGTTTGGTCACTGCAGAAAATTGCCGGTGAAAAGTGGACGGGATGAATTCGTAGCGTTGCGGCGAACCTGTGCGTCGGGCCGCTGCCAGAGTCGCTTTGAATGTGTGGGCGGTGGGGTGATCCTTGTCATCGGCATCGGTAAAGGTAATGATCCCAGAGATGACGCCGGCTTGCACAGTGCCGGTCAGTTCTTCGGTACCGCCGTGCTCGTCTTTGGCTAAGAAGTGGATGACGTTACCGGTAAGCGTCCCCTCCAGCTTGTCTCCATCAAAGTTACCAGTGATCTTGTTTTCCTGCTGGCTCAGTTCCAACGAAAAGTTGAGCGGGGTGCCGTAGAAGTCCGAGCTGGCGAACCATCTTCCCGCAACAGAAGAGGATTGGGCAACCACAAGCGCGGGAATCAGAAACAGCGGCGGTAGAAGTCTAGCCGGGGAAATAAGCATAACAGGAACATACGGAGCGAGGCCGTCGCCGGTTCCCGCAAACACGATCCAAAGAGTTAAGAAGGATCCCGACGGCCTATTCGATATATCCACAGCTTAACTCTGGGCTCCGCCGAAGTTTGAGTTTTGACTGCTGGGACCTTTCTCCGAGTAGCGCGTTAACTGTCCAGAACTGCAGTTATCGGCTCCCGCTAATGCCTGCATCGGTATCAATGGTCGATGAGTGATTCGGCGATTTGGCGTCAGTCGACGACCAACGAATCATTTATCGGACGCGTTTTCCGAGCGGCTAGCCATGAGCTGCGCCCTCGCCAACATTGCATCGAGCGCGTCGCGCCGGTAGAGCTTGCCGTTTAGCACCACGGCCTGAATAGCACGCGTATTACGAATCTCAGCGAGCGGATCTTTATCGAGTAACACCAGATCGGCGATCTTCCCAGGCTCGATGGTTCCGCGATGAGCGGCCCGTCCCATAAACTGCGCTGCATTGCGCGTGGCAGTCTGGAGCGCAGCCATTGGAGGTAGCCCGGCATCGACCAGTAGCGCGAGCTCCTCATGGATGCTGAAGCCCGGGAAGCATTGTGGATTCATTGTGTCGGTGCCGGCCAGCAGCGGGACACGCGCGCGGTACATAAGCTCGACAAGCTTCCTTGCTTCCTCAAACTGATGCCGGCTCAAAATGACAAGTTCAGCCCGCGGCCCGGCAGGAACGCCCTTGTAATAACCGGCCTCCCATTTCGCTCGCACGTCCTTGCTCAGATATTTCAGCCGTGGATCATCCCCAGGCAACGGATCGTCGATCTGCGCGCGCAGCAAGGTCAGGGTGGGACATTGCCAAGTCCCGTTTTTCACGAACAAGGAGAACAGAGATTGCGCCGTCGCTTCGTCAAAGGTGTTGATAATGCGCAAGTCCAAGCGGATAATCTCTTTTCCGAAACCGATCTTCTGTGCCACGGTTATGCCAGGAGCCCGGAAAAAAGCCTCCTGCCGCTGTAACTCAGGGTCAATCGCGCTCTCTTCTCTTGAGCAGCTGTCAGCCACCCGTGTCAGATGTTCAATACTCTTCTGGCCGGCGCTGGATGCTTCTGCCGCGTTCACCGATTCCGGCACATGCCCCTCGAACGGAATGCCGCGTCTGTTCGCCTCGTCGGCGATGGCGAAGTAGACTTTGCGCTGCAATCGGCTGTAAACCTTGATAAAATCTGCCCCGCTCTGTTGTTGTTGATCCACAATCTCGCGCCCGCGTGCTTCATCCCCCGCAACAAGGGAGTCGGGCCAAACCGGGCTCGGTCCATCTACGATCGGGCTGCCAAGATAAATCGCCGGAGACGGATCCGCGTTGGAGACTTGGGTGGCCCGCCAGGCATGGGCGTCAGGCGGACCTGACATGTCCCGCACGCCGACAACTCCGTTGGCAACAAAAAGAAGATGGCTCCACGGAGCGCGGCCATCGGACGCACCGTGTACATGCATATCCCAGAGCCCAGGGATAAGAAACCTGCCACTGCCGTCGACGATGACAGCGCCTTTGGGAATGTGCGCCTTTTTCGAAGGACGCACAGAAACGATACGATCGCCCTGCACAACCACAGTCCGATTAGGCTTTGGGGCGCGGCCCGTAGCGTCAATCACCGTGACATGCCGTATTGCGAGCGACTGGGGCCATCCGCAAATTCTGGCAAGCGTCAGCAGCAGGATGGGCAATCCAGAACGTAAGAGAGATCCATGCGCAGAAGCCAAGCGCCCGCGCCCGCGCTGAAGGAACAAAATGCGAATCATCTCACGTTATCCTGCCGGCCAGTATAGTAAAAGTCCGAACACTCGGGGCCTCGGGCATATTTTTCGTTCGCCAATCATTTCGGTGCCATGAGGCGAGAACGCTGCGCTGTAAAACGCAGATCTCCTGAGGAGACGTTAAGTGCTCAGTTCACTTGGCACCCACCAATTCTTACTTAGGGCCGTGGCGGAACGGTTTACGCAGCACGCTCAAAACATGTGGTCTCCAGACGCTGTGAATTCGACTCTCACGGGCCGTACCAAAAGTCTTTCTTTTTACTTTGCAATTTGCAAAAACGTGTGTATCATGGGTTCAGGTTTATGTTGTTTACGCTAACAACCCGTTGCGCGAGCCCAGCCAATCAATCGGCCGGACAGGGTACGCACGCCATCATGGGTTCAGGGTAGACAAGAGAACAAACCGAACGTTTTCTAGACCCCGGCCCTTTACAGGCGCCGGGGTTTTTCGTTTCTGGGGAGTAGCAAAAAGGTAATGCGCCCGGCTGTTAACCGGGAGACGTGCAGGTTCGAGTCCTGCCTCCTCAGCCAGATATTTGAAATGTTGGCTGTTAGTGAAGCGGCATCACGCGACTCTCTGAAAGTCGAATGCCTGGTTCGAATCCAGGACGGCCAGCCATTGGTTTTTGGGCAGTCGCCAAGCAGGTAAGGCGCGGGGCTTTGAACCCTGTTATGCGCTGGTTCGATTCCAGCCTGCCCATCCAAAGCTAGCGGGGTTAGTGTAGCGGCTAACACGGAAGAGTGCCACTCTTTCAACACCGGTTCAAATCCGGTACTCCGCTCCAAGTTTTAATGGCTCTCTGGCGTAGCTGGTGCGCGCGCCGGTCTGAAAAGCCGGAGGATTCAGTTCGACTCTGAAGGGAGCCACCATCAGTTTCGGGGTGTGGTGTAGTGGCCGCATCCGTGTCTTGGGTACGCGTGGACTCAGTTGGATTCTGAGCACCCCGACCATTTGTTTTTGTTTTGCCGGAGTCGTCCAGTTGGCCAGGACCACTCACTCGTAACGAGTAAACCGGGGTTCGAATCCCCGCTCCGGCTCCAGAGTTGAACGTAAAGTTTGCAAGAAGGAGGGAATCGTCATGACCATCAAATCGCCGGTGCTCGTTCTGAACGCCAGCTTCGAACCGATCGCTATCTGTCAGGCTCGCCGTGCCTTGACGCTGCTGGTCAAGGGCGGGGCGGCAGTCGAAGAGAGTCATGATGTTTTGGTCTGGCGGAACATGCGGATGCCCTCCGTGATTCGTCTGAGCAGATACCGCAAGGTTCCGCAAAGGCGGCACGTAGTGACGCGTCGAAACATCTTCGCAAGGGATTTAAATGCTTGTCAGTACTGTGCCGTGGTGTTTCCCAGCAGCAAGCTGACGCTGGATCACGTTGTGCCGCGTTCGCGCGGCGGCAGGGACACATGGGAGAACCTGGTGACCTGCTGCTATACCTGCAACCACAGGAAGGCGGACCGCACGCCGGAAGAGGCGGGGGTGGTTTTGATTCGGATGCCGCGATCCGTCAATGTTCATACGGCGCGCAGCCTGATGAGGACGCAGGGTGAAGATTTTCCGTTGTGGCGGAAGTACCTGTACTTTTGATTTTGCTTGGCCGTTATAGCTCAGTGGCAGAGCACTGCCTTGGTAAGGCAGTGACCACGTTTCGATTACGTGTGGCGGCTCCATTTTTGTTTTATGGTGTCCTTCGTCTAGTGATTAAGACGGTCGATTGTGACTCGATCAACGGTGGTTCAAATCCGCCAGGACACCCCAACTGTGGGTTGCGGGGCTGCTTGGAGTGGCCATCTCACTTGCAATGAGAACAACAGCAGAGTTCGAATCTCTGGCGATCCACCAATTTTCATAAGAGGCGGCCAATGCAAATCATCTCCGACAAAATCGTCATCTGGGGCGATCACGAACCGAAGACAGTAGCGCAGATTGAGCGCTGCGCCAAGGATGAGCGCGTTGTGCGTGCGGCCCTTTGTGCCGACGGTCATCTCGGATATGCTGTGCCGATCGGCGGGGTTGTTGCATACAAAGATGCCGTGAGTCCATCCGGTGTCGGCTTCGATATTGCTTGCGGCAACAAAGCGGTCCGGTTGGACATGCCGGGGGCGGAGTTGCGGGCGAACATCGCCCGCATTATGGATGATCTTTGGAGCACCATCAGCTTCGGCGTGGGGCGCAAGAACGCCGAGCGCGTTGATCACTCATTGTTCGATGACGGAGCTTGGGCGACTGAAGCCGCCAAGCCGCTCAAGCAAAAGGCTGAAGCTCAGTTGGGAACCGTGGGCAGCGGTAATCACTACGTTGATCTGTTCGCTGATGAGGAAGACAGCGTTTGGATCGGCGTACACTTCGGTTCGCGCGGATTGGGGCACGGCATCGCGACATGGTTCCTCAAGGCTGCCGGTGCGAAAGACGGCATGGAGGTAGATCCATGCGTACTCGATGCGTCGAGCGATCTCGGAACGCAATATGTTCTGGCAATGCAACTGGGTGGCGCGTATGCGTACGCCGGCCGCGACTGGGTCTGCGGCAGAGTCGCGGCACTGCTTGGCGCGAACATCGTCGAGGAAATTCACAATCATCATAACTACGCCTGGGTGGAAGAGCACAACGGTGAAAAGCTGTGGGTCGTCCGGAAAGGCGCTACGCCGG
>PMSX01000043.1 GCA_003167495.1 Bryobacterales bacterium
TCAACTACCGCACGTTCAAGCCCGAGCGCGATGGCCTCTTCTGCGCCCGGATTTTTGGACCTGTGGCTGACTGGGAATGTTTGTGCGGCAAATACAAACGCATGAAGCATCGCGGAGTTATCTGCGATAAGTGCGGCGTAGAAGTCACTTTGTCGCGTGTGCGCCGTGAGCGCTTGGGCCATATCGAACTGGCCAGCGCGTGTTCCCACGTCTGGTTTTTCAAAGGGTTACCGAGCCGCATCGGCTATCTGATCGACATCACACTCCGTGAGCTGGAGCGCGTCCTTTACTACGAAGCATTCGTCATCATCGATCCAGGTGAAGGCACTGGATTGAGCCAAGGCGAAGTGATTAGCGACGAGCGCAAGCGTCAGCTCGACCAGGAGTTTCCTGGCAAGTTTGTAGCGATGATGGGCGCAGAAGGTGTCAAAGAGCTGCTGCGCCGGCTCGACATCGAATCGTTGAGCCTGGAAATCCGCGAAAAAATGAAGACGGAAACTTCAGCGCAAAAGAAGCTGAAGTATGCTAAGCGCCTGCGCGTGGTGGAAAGTTTTCGCAAATCGGGCAACAAGCCGGAGTGGATGATTTTGGATGTCATCCCAGTCATTCCACCGGAGCTGCGTCCGCTTGTGCCGCTGGATGGCGGCCGTTTTGCCACGTCGGATTTGAATGATTTGTACCGCCGCGTGATCAACCGCAACAACCGCCTAAAGAAGTTGATGGAGTTGCACGCCCCCGATGTGATTGTCCGCAACGAAAAGCGCATGCTGCAGGAAGCCGTAGATGCGTTGTTCGATAACGGCCGCCGTGGCCGCGTGCTGCGCGGCGCTAACAACCGTCCGCTCAAGTCGCTCTCCGATACGCTCAAAGGTAAGCAGGGCCGTTTCCGCCAGAACTTGCTCGGCAAGCGCGTTGACTACTCGGGCCGTTCGGTAATCGTTGTCGGACCTGAATTGAAGTTGCATCAGTGCGGATTGCCGAAGAAGATGGCGCTCGAATTGTTCAAACCGTTTATTTACCACCGGTTGGAACAGCGCGGCCATTGCACGACGATCAAGCAAGCCAAGGAACTCGTTGAACAGCAAGATCCGGTGGTTTGGGACATTCTGGAAGAGGTCATCAAAGATCACCCGATTCTGTTGAACCGCGCGCCAACCTTGCACCGCTTGGGCATTCAGGCGTTTGAGCCAGTGCTCGTGGAAGGTAAAGCGATCAAGCTGCATCCGCTGACTTGTACGGCATTTAACGCCGACTTTGACGGCGACCAGATGGCCGTGCACATTCCGCTCTCTCCTGAAGCGCAGATTGAAGCTACCACTTTGATGCTCGCTTCGAATAACATTCTGTCGCCTGCCCATGGCGCGCCAATTGCTATTCCAACGCAAGACATGGTGTTGGGTCTGTACTACCTCACCAAAATGCGTCCGAATTCAAAGGGTTCCGGCCGCACCTTTGCTTCGATTGAAGATGTTTTGATTGCGCTTGAGATGGGTGAAGTGGAGACGCTCACTGCTATCAAGCTGCGCTACACCGGCCGGGTCATCGATTTGACCAAGGCCTTCGATAGCCAGAACATCATGTATACCGAGCCGATCGAGTTCGCCAAACAGTATATGGACACGACCGTCGGCCGCGTGATTCTCAACGATGTCCTTCCCAAGCAGATGCCGTTCATCAATGGCTTGCTCAAGAAGAAGGGCCTCGGCCAGCTCGTTCAATATTGCTACCTGAAGTTCGGTTTACAGGTCACGGTGCAGATGTTGGATGAAGTTAAGAAACTTGGTTTCCTCTACGCGACGCGCGCCGGTATCTCCATCGGTATCGACGACATGGTTGTCCCGGAAGAAAAAGCCGGCTTGGTGCATGACGCTGAAAAACAAGTGATCGAAGTTCAGCAGCAGTATCAGGAAGGCGCCATTACTCAATCGGAGCGCTACAACAAGATCATCGAGATCTGGTCGAAAGTTACCGAAGCGATTTCCGACAAACTCTTTAAGAATCTGGAAGAGGATGACCGTACCGGCCGTGTTCTCAACCCGATTTACATCATGGCCGACTCGGGCGCTCGCGGTTCGAAACAGCAAATCCGCCAGCTTTCCGGTATGCGCGGCTTAATGGCGAAGCCCTCAGGCGAAATTATCGAACAGCCCATCACCGCGAATTTCCGCGAAGGGTTGGACGTATTGCAGTACTTCATCTCTACGCACGGCGCCCGCAAGGGTTTGGCCGACACAGCGTTGAAGACCGCAGACTCCGGCTATCTCACACGCCGCCTTTGCGACGTGGCGCAAGACGTCATCATTACCGAAGACGATTGCGGCACCACCGACGGTATTTACGTCGAGCCCATTATCGAATCGGGCGAGATCATTGAGCCGTTGCGCGACCGTATCGTCGGCCGTGTGGCGCTTGAAGATCAACGCGATTATGAAAACAACGTCATCGTCAGCGTGAACCAGGAGATCACCGAAGAACTGGCCAGCCAGATTCAATCGGCCGGTATCGAGCGAGTGAAGATTCGTTCGGTATTGACCTGCGAGTCGAAGCGCGGCGTTTGCCGTCTTTGCTACGGACGCAACCTTGCGACTGGTCGCATGGTGGAACGCGGCGAAGCGGTAGGTATCATTTCCGCGCAGTCGATTGGCGAACCTGGTACCCAGCTCACCATGCGTACCTTCCACATCGGCGGCGCTGCCACTCGAGTCAGCGAGCAGTCTACGCAGGACGCGAAGAGCGACGGTTACGTTCGCTTCAGCAACGTCAATACGGTTAAGAACAACAAAGGCGAGTTAATCGCCATGAACCGTAACGGCATCCTGATCATTGTTGACGAGAAGCAGCGCGAGCGGGAACGCTATCCAGTCGTTTACGGCGCAAAGATCAATGTCGGCGACGGCGCAAAGGTCAAAGCGAACCAGGTGCTTCTTGAATGGGATCCATACACGTTCTCAATTCTGACCGAAGTAACCGGCGGTGTTCATTTCAAGGATTTGATCGACGGCGTGACCACGCAGGAGCAGGTGGACGAAATCACCGGCAATATGCAGGTGGTGGTCACCGAATCGTCCGACGAGAAGCGCTTCCCGACGGTGATTATGCGTGCCGCGGGTGCCTCGAAATCCGAAGAGAAACGTTATCTCATGCCGACCCACGCTCACTTGATGGTGAGCGATGGCGAGGAACTGCACGCGGGTGACGTTATTGCTAAAATCCCGCGCGCGACAACGAAGACCAAAGACATCACCGGCGGTTTGCCGCGCGTGGTGGAACTGTTCGAAGCTCGCAAGCCGCGCGAAACAGCTGTGATTGCTGAAATCAACGGTGCTGTGAAGTACGGCGAAGTAAGCAAGGGCATGCGAAAGCTGTACGTGGTTGGCGACGACGGCGTGCAGAAGGAATACGCGATTCCGCGCGGTGTCCACATTAACGTTCAAGAAGGCGAGCGTGTTCGCTCCGGCGATCCCCTAATGGATGGCCCGCGCAATCCGCACGACATTCTGTCCGTGCTCGGCGAAAAGGAACTGCAGAAATACCTGGTGAACGAAATCCAGGAAGTGTACCGGCTGCAGGGTGTGAACATCAACGACAAGCATTTGGAAGTGATCTCGCGTCAGATGATGCGCTGGGTTCGTATCGAGGACATCGGCGACACCGAGTTCCTCCCGGAAGAAGTCGTTGATAAATTCAAATTCCGCGAAGAGAATAACCGCGTGATCGAAGCAGGGGGCCGCCCGGCGATGGGTAAGCCGATTCTGCTCGGTATCACCAAGGCTTCGCTCTCGACGGACTCGTTCATCTCGGCTGCCAGTTTCCAGGAGACCACCAGGGTGCTCACGGAAGCAGCCATCAACGGCAAGGTGGATTACCTTCGCGGTCTGAAGGAAAACGTCATCATGGGCCGTCTGATTCCAGCTGGTACCGGCATGGAATTCTACCGCAAGGTGAAAATTGCCGGCGAAGATGTGGTTGAAGAAGAGCCGATGCCGGAGGAAGAAGTTTCCCTCAGCGACGGTTTAGGGGATTATTCAGAAGACACCCCGGGCATTTACACCGGCGGGCTTTCGGAAGATCTTGCGGCCGAAGAAGCTCTGGGAGCGGCGACGACCGAAGAGTAGTTCGCAAATTCATAGGCAAGCGGAAGGGCGGCTCAGAAACGGGACGCCTTTCGTTGTTACTTGATAGAACGCCAATTTGCCCGCGAATCCGCCCGTCGCGATTTGGCCCAACCGGTGTGTGCGGAGCCACCAGATGTGGCCTTGACACGTGTCGCGAATCGGGTGTTTGCTGGTCCGCGAATTCCCATATTTCGAGCCTCGACCAAGCAAAGGTGGGCGCTGCCAGAGCGCCCGAAATCAGTCCGATACGCCGCCTACCCAACCATCGCGTGCTGGCTATTCCCATTTTTGCGTCGCTCGCCGCCCCATCGCTCCATCGCCGAAAGTCACAGCTGTTCAATCCGGCACCGCCGGAGAATGTCCTCGACTGTCGCGATACCCGGTTGTCGTCCATCTCCAATGGGCATCAACGTCTATAACGCCGTGGAACCGACGGTTTCCAAAGCGCCGACCGGTGCGTCATGGGCGAGCGCCAGGTTGGTGAGACCGACCACCGTCTGCGAGTCTTGGTTCGCCCCGGCGGTTTGGAAAACGGAATGCCAAATCGCCATTCCCTCGAGTAGTCCGTGACGCGCCAGAATCATCGCGTCGCTCCAGTTTGAGCCCACCGACCAGGCAAGAGGGAGTTTTTCGACCACCTCGCCGTAGCATTCGTGGTAGGTGTTTCCCTGTAGAGTCAACGATCGTAGCGTAGCGCAGAACTCGTCCGTGAGAAGCATTCCCACGCGCTCGTTATCCAGGTCCTTCCACAGCACGTGCTCATTGCGCTTCTGGCGCAGTAAGGGGTGCCCATAAGAGATCACGTCACCTAGGTGTTGCGCGATCCTGACTACGACGTAGCTTGGCCAAATGTCGTCATACCGCCCCACACAGGGGCTCAAGAAGTAGGCGGGAATTACATCGCGCATCAAGGCTGTGTTCTGCGAATTGAACGGCGACCATGTGCCCGGCTGCAACACGAACTGGGACGGCGCGGTGGGCATCATGCCACGAACTACGATCGGCCGTTCAAGACGCGTCATGGCGTCGATATCGGGATCATCCAACCACAAGCCCGCGTTCACCGCCACGCGACGGTTGATGGGCGATACGCAAGTGAAGACTTCTTTTTCCTTCCAGCGTTCTCCGCGCGGGAAGCCGCGATGATAAAACGGTGTGCCGCTGGCCTCCTCAAGCATCGAACAGACGTTGAACCACCCCGAGGATGTCTCAAATGCCGGTAGCTCACGAGACTGTCCGACGATCGAATGCAGGTGAAGGAAATCGTGGTTCAACATCCAATTGTCGTCGTCGATTGTGATGACGATGTCGGCGCCGTCTTCCCAGGCCTTCAGTAGACCGATGTTGCGCCGCTGGATCGAGTTGAATGGAAGATGATTCCACAACGCCGGATAGCGTTCGAGGTAGCTTTGCTGCTCTTCAATGCCCAGATACGAACAAGGGTAGTGCTGCGCTGAGAGGCGCTCGCAAAACGTTCTTGTCTCCGGCGGTGTTTTCTTATCGCCAATGACAACGAAGTTGAGGTCGGAATGGCCAAAGAATCGCGCATTCTGGCCGTATTTCTCGAGCGCGGTCGGAACGTAGATAGTTGTGGTAACGATCGTGATTTTCATTGGTGTACCTCAGCGACCGGCCGGGCCGCGATCCGATTCCGCCCTTGAAAACGCAACTTCAAGGCAATCCGGAAATACAAGAAATTTCTCAAGAATGTATTGTGCGACTCGCCTTCCGTTCGAGCTTCCCATTTGACGGCAATTTCCTTGGAATTGGCGCCCCGAAGCAGTGGCCGCAACAGGCACTCAAGCAGAAACGGGTGCCGCAACTCCTCCCACTGATGGCCTCGCAGCATCTCAGTACGCCAGATACGATAGCCGAACGTAAGATCTGTCAGGTTGGTCCGGTACAGCAGGCCCACGCCTTTCTGAAAGAACCAGTTGGCAACAAGTTTTATCGGGTTGTAGCCCGCGAAGCCACCACCCTCTTTCCAACGCGTGGTGCCGACGATATCCCAACCGTGTCGGGCCTCCTCAATCAATGACTTGGCCGCATGAGGATCGGTCTCGAGATCAGAAGCCATCAGCATGATATGGGACCCTGTAGACCACGCAAAGGCATCCTGGAGCGCTCCGCCCAAGTAAGGCTTTACCTGCTGACGAGTCCAAACCACTTGCGGATACGCCGCCTCCAGTTCCTCGCACACTCGGAGTGACTCCGGTTTGGTGAATTTGCTGATGACGCATATGATCTCGTGAATATCCCCAGGCCGGCTTTCGCTCATGACGATGTCCACGGTTTTCCGTAACGATTCCGTTTCGTCCATCACCGGCATGATGATCGAAACCGAAATCGGCTTGGTGGCCGATTCAGAAGCGGAGTACGGCATCAATTGATGTTTCCTTCATAGTGTCGATTCCGGAGGCGCCGGCAAAATGTTCGAGCTGCTCAAATAAATATTCGGCTCGTTGGCCTCTTTTCTTTGTAGAGATTTCACTGATATCGACAATTTGCGTCGTTGCTGGATTGTCGTTCCGCTCGAAGATCCAATACGTGCCGAACCGGTACGAAAAACGGTAGTCCGAGCTCAAGGTTTTCACGATATGCGAGAACACTAAGGGCTCTTTCTCTTCGAACTTTTGGGTAAAAAAGCGATAGGAACGGTCGAGAACAATAATGTCGGGCTGCAAATGACTGTATTGACCCAAACGCCAATCGTCTTCAAATCCCTGAAATCCGAGGCCAAAGCCAAGCGCGGCTGTTCCGCCAATTGTTTTTCCTTCAGCCTGCTCCTCTTGCAAGCGTGCGATGGCCGGCTGGTAGTAGCGATGATATTCATCCGCTTGCAGGTGCTCGACCGATGCCGTGATCTGAAGAGCCGCGAACGTGCAACCAAGCAGCGCAGCTGCGAACTGGCCACTGTACCCACGCTTCCAAAGAGCGAGCAGTTGAAACCCTAAGACGGCGTCGTACCAGGGCACAAGGTAGATTAAATAGTTTTTAGCCTTGAACCCGTTGAGAAAGGTCATCGCCAAGATCATTGTCGAAACACAAATAAGGAACGTTCTCTCCGCCGGGCTGTAAATCTTTCGATTGCAAAAGAACGTGAGCAAGGAGACTGCGTAGAACACAGGGACGAATATGAACGATGTATTAACGGAGGCACTCCATAAATCGCTCACCACATAGGTTGCTATGTGCCGGAGAAACTCATACCAAACCGCTAACCACGGCTGCAGAATTACTTTGAACCGAGTTGAATCCCGGCCCGCGGCGTTGGCGAAGAATTGGGCTGAGAAGTCGGCTGGACTCTGCGCGATGTAAAGCGACCAGAGTAATCCGAAGAATAAATACGGGGCAGTTGCGAGTAGTAAATGGTGGCGGCGCAGTTGTGTCCGATCATAACGCCAGACCAAAACCACCAGCATCAGTTGCGGCAGAATGGCGTTGGGATGAACGAACACTGCTGTCGCACTCAAGACTTGGCTTATGAACACCGCGCGCGTAAATCCGCGTTGCCTGAGGTAGAGATACGCCGCAATCGAGAGCACCGCCAACGCGTAAGCCGAAGAATCCATCCGTCCGTCGGCGCTACTCCAAAGGTAAATAAAATCAACCGCGGTAAAGAGTGTCCCCAGTTGCGCGACGCGCGGATCCGGCAGCAGAGTATAGAGGATAAAAAAGAGCGCCGGCAGGGCAATCGCACCCCAGAGGATGGAATACTCTCGCATACTTAGCAGGCTAAATCCAAAAAGCCGGTACCATCCGGCCAAGGCAACCATATGGTTTGGAGGAACGACGTATGTCCGCTCCTTAATTCCGCTCAAATAGGCGTTCAGGAAGTGGCCCGAAGGATTGAGAACGTTGGTGGACATCTTCCCGTGAAAGGCCAGATTGTAGGACGGATTGGCAAACCATCCTTCATCGCACCAGGGAGCCTTCGTCATTGCTAGGGCAGTCGCCAGGCCGACGAAGATTAAAACAGCGGCGGCAAGGGGGATCAAAACGCGCGGAGATCGAGATGGCGGCGCGCTCGCGCAGGCGTTAGCCTCGGTGCCGTCCAGGGTTGCGGGCCTCTGCTTGCCGGAGCCCAGTTCAATCGCCATACACGGTCTATATCGGCGAATCGGTTGCTTGGCGTTAGGCTGGCTGGTATACAACCGCAAGGTTGTGTGCCTCTTATCCCGGCTTGGTCTAAGCGAACGGGTTGAACCTTATTAGTAAGCTTTGGCGATCACAGCGCGTCGATCTACCACTTCACCCGTGATGATGCATTTACCTGGCCCGTCGTGGTCGTCGACGAGCGGTATGCAGCGAACCGTGGCTTTGAACTCTTTGAGCCGAGCGTCACACTGCGGGTCGTCCTTGATGTGCGTGAAAACGAATTTGCCTCCGCCTCTTTCGGCGGTGACGTCTCTGAGAATGTCTTCCACCTGAGACAACGAGTCGGCAACGACGCAATTCTTCGCAAGCCTCTGTTTGGCGCTTTGGTGAAGATCGCTTTGCATGGCCGTCAACGCGGCGTCGATCTTCACGCGTAGGTCGGTCTGCGGAACAACCTCTTTGGCGCCCGTATCGCGGCGCTTGAGTACAATATTGCCGGACGCAAGATCGCGCGGCCCAAGTTCCAAAACAACCGGAACGCCGCGCCGCTCCCAATAAAAGAATTTGGCCCCGGGAGTCTGCCCTTCGCGGTTATCAACCTTCAGTTTCAAGTCAGCCGCGATCTTTTGCGCAGCTTCCATCACCGCTGAACGCTCCTCATCCTTGCGGTAAATCGGCACGAGCACAACCGGAACGGGCGCAACCTTCGGCGGCAGCACCAGGCCTTTGTCATCAGAGTGCGTCATGATCAGTCCACCAATCAAGCGTGTGCTCACCCCCCAACTGGTTTGCCAAACGTAGTCTAGCTTGCCTTCTTTGCTTTGGAATTTTACATCAAAAGCGCGGCCAAAATTCTGCCCTAAATCGTGGCTCGTACCGGCTTGCAGCGCCAAGCCGTTTTGCATCATGGCTTCGATGGAAAAGCTTTGTAGCGCCCCCGCGAATTTCTCGGCTTTCGTTTTGACGCCCTTAATCACTGGCATTGCCATCAAATCCTCCGCCACTTCCGCGTAGATCTCCAAAATGCGCAGCACTTCTTCTCTTGCTTCCGTGTGTGTCGAATGCGCCGTGTGTCCTTCCTGCCAAAGAAATTCGCTCGTTCGCAAAAACATGCGCGTTCGTAGCTCCCAGCGCACAACGTTTGCCCACTGGTTCAACAACATGGGCAGATCGCGATAGCTTTGAATCCAGCGTGCGAAGAAGTGGCCCACAATGGTTTCCGATGTGGGCCTAATCACGTAAGGCTCTTCAAGCTCCTTGCCGCCGGCAATCGTAACTACCGCCAACTCCGGCGCAAAGCCTTCCACATGCTCAGCCTCTTTCCTTAAGAAGCTTTGCGGAATCAGCAGCGGAAAATAGACATTCTGGTGCCCGGTTGCTTTGAAGCGCTCGTCAAAGGCACGTTGCAAAGCCTCCCACACCGCGTATCCATTGGGTTTTATGACCATGCAGCCTTTGACGATCTCAGCCGGTTCGGCCATGTCGCCTTCAAGTACAACGTCTTGATACCACGCGGCGAAATCTTGGGCGCGTGCCGTAATTCTGGAATCAGCCATCACTATGATTTTCGCTTGCCGGTCTTTCGCGAATGACGAGATAGAATCCAACAAGGGCCAATGTCCATAGTCAACCATCAAATTCGCCTTGCGGGCCGTCCCGTAGGCTTGCCGGATCGCAACGTTTGGAAATTTACCGAAGAAAACGTCGGAGCGCCGAACGACGGAGAGGTGTTGGTAAAGGTGCTCTATGTCTCGCTCGATCCTGCAATGCGGGGTTGGATTACCGACCGCAAATCTTACATTCCGCCGGTGGGTATTGGCGACGTGATGCGCGCGCTCGGGGCAGGGAAGGTAATCGCTACGAAGTTTCCGGGCATTGCGGTGGGCGATTATGTCGGCGGCAGATTTGGTTTGCAGGAGTATGCCATCGCCCCCGGCAAGACTGTCAACAAGATTGACGCTCCGCCGGAGAAGCTGCCGGTTTACATCGGTGGACTAGGCATGCCCGGTATGACCGCTTATTTTGGGTTGCTCGAAGTGGGACGACCGGAACCGGGTAACACCGTTGTGGTTTCTGGCGCCGCGGGGGCAGTGGGTTCCATCGTTGGTCAAATTGCCAAGATCAAAGGTTGCACGGTCGTGGGCATCGCAGGTGGCGCTGCAAAGTGCGAGTATCTTTCCGAACTCGGCTTTGACGCTGCGATTGACTACAAGACCGAAAATGTCTTCGAATCGCTTAGCCGGCACTGCCCAAAAGGCATCGACGTGTTCTTTGACAACGTTGGCGGCGACATTCTAGACGCGGCCTTGGCAAATCTTGCTATGCGGGCGCGCGTTGTCATTTGCGGAGCTATCTCGCAATACAACAACACCACTCCCATTAAAGGGCCGTCCAACTATCTTTCCCTGTTGGTGAATCGCGCAAGTATGACGGGAATGATGGTGACCGATTACCTGGCACAGACGCCTGAGGCGCAAGCCATAATGTTGCAGTGGATCAAAGACGGCAAACTCAAGACGCGCGAACACATTGTCGATGGACTCAACACTTTTCCCGAAACTCTGCTAATGTTATTCAACGGAGAAAACGAGGGCAAATTGATGATCAAGGTAGCCGCGGATTGAGTCGTCGCTGAATGCGAGTCGTTTGCCGTGAGCTATCTAGCTGGTTTGGGAAAGCCACCATTGTTACTCCCACTCCGTTCCTCGCGGGAGTGGCGCATGAGCAATTCGCCCGCGAGCGCCTGAAACAGGGGCTCGAAACGTGGGAGCGGCCCGCTATCTGCGGGCTCGACGCTTGGCTTGTTTCGTGCTGGCAGGAGGTCCGCTATTCTTCCGCGGATGTTCCTTCGCTTCTATCTCGCGCACAAGAACGAGCATTGTGGCACGAAATCGTTGAACAGGAACATCCGGAATTGTTCGATGTGTCTGCCACTGTGCGATTGGCGCGTTCGGCCGCGAGTCTGTTGGCGGAATGGCATATTCCAACTGAGGGAGATCTTTGGAACGAACATGCCGACGCTCAACAGTTCCAGCGATGGTACCGTCTGTTACGGCGAAAGTGCAGGGAGAATGATTGGATCACGCGCGCCGACCTGCCGCATCTCTTTCCGTCGTGGCTGGCGGATGGACAATTTCGACCTCCGCTCACGGCATTTGTGGGCTTTGAGCAGGCTCCACCCTCACTCGAGGCTATCCAACGCGCCATGGGCAGCTTGAGTGTTCGCCTGCCATTTGACGACGTGAAGCTAGCGAAAAAGACGGTTGTGAAGGGCTGTGACTCTCTGACGGCCGAGATTGAATTCGCCGCACGCCGCCTGCGCGTCTTGTTTGAACAGAACTCGACTCGATCTTTCGCCCTCTTTGTTCCGGAGCTGGCAGAGCAGCACGCTTTGGTGGAACGCACTCTAAACGCCGTGTTCTTTCCGTCGACTGCCGCGAAAATTGCCGTCGCGGAGTCTCCAGTAAGCGAGTCTCTCTTCCGTGTGTCCGCAGCCGGACTGTTGATAGACCAACCCATTGTTGCCACCGCCCTGTTGCTATTAAATCTGGCTGCTCCGCGGATTGATCATGCCGATGCCGGCGCCATTCTGCGTTCTCCTTTCATTACGGGCGCTTTCGCCGAGCAGCATCAGCGGGCCTTAGCCGATATCGATCTGCGCAAACGGAGAGAATTGGATGTCAGTCTAAGTGACATCGAAACGGCGTCGCGGTCCTGTCCAATCCTGACTTCATGCTGGCAGAAGTTGCGAAAGTTCTTGCCGCGAATTTCGCAAAGCCGGTCACTTTCCGAGTGGAGCGAATTGATTTCCGGCATTTTGGTCGCTGTGGGTTGGCCGGGCGATCGGGAACTGATCCCCCGTGAAGAGCGAATGATCGATCAATGGAAGGAACAGCTCTCCGCGCTTTCCAGCCTTGGATTGGTGAGTCCACCGGTGGCTTTTGAGGGTGCCTTACGACACCTTCGTCGGCTGCTCTCTGTCCGCCTCGAGCGCGGCGAGTGGTCGTCTCCCATACAAGTGCTTGATGCCTCACAGGCCAACGGAGTTGCGTTTGATTCGGCAGTTGCGGTTGGGTTATCCGAAGACACTTGGCCCGCTGCATTGCGGATATCGCCCCTCGTACCGCTCAGACTACAGCGTTCGCACCACGTTCCGGGAACCACTTCTCCGAGCGCACGCGAATCGCGCACGCGACTGACAAAAGCTCTGTTTCAGGCCGCCCCCGAGGTTCTGGTCACGTTCAACGGGCGGCTTAGTGTCCTTGCAGAGAGCTTCGTAGCAAATGAAAACAGTAAGGTAGATGTTTGGGACGGGCGTTTGGCGCAAGATGCCTTTCCGCTTGCGACGTTGCAACGGATATCAGATGGGCAGGCGCCACCCTATGTAGCGACTGCTGAGCTGCGCGGCGGAATAGGCATTATTAAGGCCCAATCGCAATGTCCGTTTCGCGCGTTTGCTGAATATCGGCTCAACGCGCGCTGCCCGGAGGATGCTTCCTTTGGATTCGATGCCCGGGAACGCGGAGGGTTTGTTCACAAGGCTCTGGAGAATGTCTGGAACAGGCTTAAATCTCAAACTCAACTGCGTAATACACCGCCGCATGAGCTCCGCACACTAGTGCGCGAAGCTATCCTTGCCGCAGTGAACACCAAAGAGACCGGTCCCTTACATCAACTCAGTGTTTTGGCGGAACGTGAGCGGCTGGAGGAATTGATTCTGGAGTGGCTCTCACTGGAGCGCGCCCGCAACGATCCGTTCACGGTGGAAACAATTGAGCAGAGTCGCAAATACGATGTGCCCGGCTTAAGTCTCCAACTAAGAGTGGATCGGATTGACCGCTTGTCGAATGGCAACCTGGTGCTGATCGACTACAAGAGTGGCGCGCAGACCCGAGGTAAGTTGTTAGGGGAACGGCCACATGAGCCTCAATTGCTGGTGTACGCAGCGTCTGTGGGTTCAGGTATAGACGGAATATTCTTTGGACAATTGAAACCGCGTGAAGTGAAAGCCGTCGGATTCTCGCGTAAGAAACAGTTCAAAGGACAGACGGCGGAGGAAAAGAAAGACTGGCACGCCTATATCGAAGCAGGCCGTGAAAATGTCAGCAACCTTGCGACGGATTTTGTGCGCGGTGTCGCCGAGGTAGATCCCATCAAAGGCGCCTGCGACTATTGCGATAACAAACCGTTCTGCCGGGTTAATGAACATGGGGCGTCGCAAGAGGACGAAGAATGATCTCCGACGCAGCCGAGCGCGAGCGAGCGCTTAATCCTGAACGTTCATTCATTGTCGAAGCGCCGGCTGGCTCGGGTAAGACCGGACTTTTATCACAACGCTTTCTGCGTTTGCTCAGTGTGGTGGATCGCCCCGAATCGATTGTTGCGATGACCTTCACTCGGAAAGCCGCTTCTGAAATGCGGGAGCGGATTCAAATAGCTCTTGAAGACGCGGAGAGGCCGGAAACGCTGGACATCAGCGATGAATATGTCCACAAGACGCGCCAGTTGGCGGTGAGTGCGTTGCAACGAAATGGGGAAAGAGGTTGGGGTCTGCTCGAAGATCCTAGTCAGCTGCAGATTCAAACGATTGATTCTTTGTGCGCAATGCTGACCCGCCAAATGCCGGTGATCTCCGAATTTGGCGGTGTGAGCAAGGTGGTGGAGGATGCGCGAGATCTATATAGACTGGCGGCGCGCGACACAGTACGCGCTCTAACAGAAGGCGATTCACATGAGCAGGCTTTATTCCACCGAATCGCTCTTCACTTCGACAATGAAATGGCTCGCTTGGAGAAGCAGGTCGCGGAGATGCTGCAGAAGCGCGATCAGTGGGGCGGTTTGCCAAAGACGTCGGACGACCCACTCGTGAACGATTTTTCCGAGTTGCTTGAACTCGCGCGCAAATCTTTGCGTGATGTCTTCCGCCGCGCAGCCACGGTAGATTTCACTGAGGTTGCGCATGCGGCGCGGAAGGCCTTGGGCACCCCCGAAAGTCCTACTGATTTGCTCTATTCGCTCGACTATCGCATTGAACATCTGCTGGTCGACGAATTTCAAGATACATCGCGCGCGCAATACGATTTGCTGAAAGCTTTGACAGAACAATGGTCGGTGGGAGACAACCGCTCGCTTTTTCTGGTGGGCGATCCCATGCAGAGCATCTATCGCTTTCGCGAAGCCGAAATTGGTTTGTTCTTGCGTTGCTGGCATGGACGGCAACTCGGTTCGGTCCCCTTGGAGCAAGTGGCGCTTAAGACAAATTTCCGCAGTACGCCAGAACTGATTGCCTGGGTGCGGGAGACCATCGGGCCGATCATGCCAGACGAAGATCCGAGGCTGGGTGCGGTACAGTTTCGCCCTTCGACAGCTAATCGAAAGCCAAGCGGGATTGGGGCGCGAGTTGTGCCGTTCATCGAAGACAGCGGCTCCGCGGAAGCGGCTGAGATTGTCCGGGTCATTCGCGGCGCGCCGTCAGATCACTCTATCGCGATCCTTGTGCGCGCCCGTTCCCACGTTACCGCGATACTGCCCGCTTTGCGTAAAGCAAACATTGCCTACCGTGCCATCGAAATTGAAGCTCTCAAGGACCAGCAGCACGTGATGGACGTGTTGTCTTTGACGCATGCCATTTTGCATCTGGGCGATCGTGTGTCTTGGCTTGCTTGTTTACGTGCTCCCTGGTGTGGCCTCACGCTGGCGGATTTGGCAGCCTTGGCGGAGAACGAACCGAACCGCACAATGCTCGATTTACTTTCTGACCCTGCCAAAGCGTTGGCGCTTTCTCCCGATGGCCGGGACAGGGCGGCGCGCGTACACGAAATTCTTTCGCAAGTAGTCGAAAGTGTGGGCAGGCTGTCTTTGCGTGAGTTGGTCGAGAAAACCTGGGTCGCTTTGGGAGGTCCCGCGGTACTGCACGAGAAAAACCGTCGTGAAGATGTGGCTACCTTTCTAGATCTCTTGGAGAAACTCGAACAGGGTGGAGTGATTCGTGACTTCAGTTTGATGAACGAGCGGCTTGAGTTGTTCTTTGCGCGCCCGTCCGTGGCGGAATGCAAAGTGGACGTGATGACCATTCATCAGGCCAAGGGACTCGAGTTCGATATCGTCATCATTCCCCAAGCTGCGAGAGGTGCCCGCTCCTCCGACAAGGATCTACTAGTCTGGACCGAAGAGACCGACGAGAACGGAAATAGTTATCTGAGGATAGCGGCGCAGCCACAGAAGGGAGATACGGCCGCTGCGTACGACGAGATTGACGCGGTGAACAAGAAAAAAGACGAAGAAGAGAACAAGCGGCTTTTTTATGTGGCTTGTACGCGTGCTAAGAATGAGCTGCATGTTTTGGGAAGCGTCAAACGCAAGAAAGACGGTACGGTCACCAAGGCTGGCAGCAATACCTTTCTCGGTTTGGTCTGGAATTCTGTGGAAGGGTTGTTTCAAAACGAACTGAGCCGGCGAGTACCGCAGCAGCAGAGCCTACTCTACGCGTTGGATGAAAGCGCTACCGCCTCTGAGTTGAGCCGCCTCTCCAACACGTGGCGAATGCCGAAATTTGAAATGTCTGTGGCGTGGCAGCCCGAACTGCAGCGCGCCCCGGCTGCGGCGCGGAAGGTTACTTACGAATGGGTGGGCGACACTAGCCGTCACGTCGGCACCGTTGTCCACGAACTACTGAAGAAAATCGCTGCGGAAGGTTTAGTGGAATGGAGCGATCCACGCGTAACGGCAACTCACTCGCTGATTCGCGCCGAGTTGCTTCGCTTGGGTGTGCCTGCCGTCGAGGAGCCGCAAGCTGGCACTCAGGTGCTCCGCGCGATTACCAACACATTGAGCAGCGAGCGCGGCCGGTGGTTGTTGCAAAAGCATGCGGAAGCCCGGTCGGAGTTTCCAGTGGGCGGTAGAGTGCAAGATAAACTCATTTCCGGAACAGTCGATCGTATGTTTCGGGACGAAGAAGGCCGGTTTTGGATCGTCGATTTCAAGAATAGTGATCATAAAGGCTCGAAGCGCGAAGAATTTCTCGACGAAGAAAAACGCCGCTACACGCCACAACTGGAAAACTACGCGATGCTCTTAAGCCGCGTGACCGCTGGTCCCATCGTGCTTGGGCTATACTTCCCGCTTCTTGATGCTTGGCGCGAATGGAGTTTTGCCGCCGGTACCGCGGCGGCTCATTAAACTAATAGTGATGGCTGCCAAACTGACTGCGAACGTGAAGGCTGGAGGTTGCGCTTCCAAGCTGAGTCCCAAGATTCTAGATCTGGCGCTGCGCTCTGTTCCGCGCATGACGAACGAACACGTTCTAGTGGGTTACGATACCGCGGACGACGCCGGCGTTTATGATCTGACCCTTCCCGGCGGCGCACCCCTCGCCATGGTTCAGACCGTGGATTTTTTCACCCCCATTGTGGACGATCCATACACGTTTGGCGGTATCGCTGCGGCAAATGCTTTGAGCGATGTCTACGCGATGGGTGGGCGTCCGGTTACCGCGCTCTCGCTGGTGGTGTTTCCCGGCAAAGGGGATGTTTCAGAGCTTGAGCAAATACTTAAAGGCGGAGCGGACAAAATCCACGAGGCCGGCTGTGTGATTCTCGGCGGTCACAGCATTTCTGAAGATGAAATTAAGTTTGGTTATTCCGTAACAGGTTTAATTGATCCGCGCCGCATCCTGACCAACGCTGGCGCCCAACCCGGCGACGTGCTAGTCTTTACAAAAAGGATCGGAACCGGTGTCGTCTCCACGGCTTTGAAGAAGGGCATTGTCAGCCAGGAAGATATGGATGCCTCCATCAACCAAATGCTGATGCTAAACCGAGCTGCCGCTGAAGCGATGCAGCCGCTTGAGGTTCATGGCTGCACCGATGTAACAGGGTTCGGGCTTCTAGGCCACGCGCGTGAGATGGCGCTAGCCAGCAATGTCACTCTCGAAATCACAGCGAGTGCCATTCGCTACCTGCCCGGCGCGATCGAATATTCCAAGGCCGGTGCACTTTCGGGAGGCTTGCACAACAACCGTGATTTTGTGGAAAGCTGCGTGAGCATGAACGCCGCGATTCCGCCGGAAATTCAGGCTCTGTTATATGACCCGCAAACTTCCGGAGGTCTCTTGATTTCGTTGGCCTCCGCGGAAGCGGAAAAATTTCTGACCGCGCGGCCGGAGGCATACGTGATAGGAAAAGTTACAGAACGGCAAATCAAACCACTGGAGGTCAAACTTTGAGCACGGCAAACAACCCGCTGATCATTGCGTTAGATGTCGACAGCGCCGAAGAGGCACTGCGCTTGATAAACAAGATCGGCCCGGCGGCAGACTTTTACAAAGTCGGTATGGAGCTTTATGCGGCGGCAGGCATGAGTCTTGTGAAGCAGATTGCCGCCAGCGGCCGCAAAGTGTTTCTCGATTTGAAACTCTACGATATTGGCGAAACGGTCAAACGTGCAACGCGGCAAATTTGTGCCGGCGTGTCACCGACGTTTCTCACCGTGCACGGTAGCCGTTCTGTCATGAAAGCCGCCGTCGAAGGACGCGGAGATTCCGCTACCAAGCTTCTAGCTGTAACCGTTCTCACGAGCTTCGATCAGGAAGATTTGGCCGATCTCGGTTACCCGAGTTCTATTGCCGACCTAGTTGCCTTACGAGTGAAGAAGGCGCGCGAAAGCGGCATGGACGGGATTGTTTGTTCCCCGCTTGAAGTGGTGCGGGTTCGCACTCTCGCCGGGCCGGAAATGAAGTTGGTCATTCCGGGTGTCCGTTCCGCTGGCGTGGACAAAGGAGACCAGAAGCGCGTGGCTACGCCGGCCGAAGCCTTGCGTGATGGTGCAGACTATTTAGTGATTGGCCGGCAAGTGACCCGCGCAGCCGATCCGCGCGGCGCCTGCGAAGAGATTCTTGCTGAAGTGGCAGCGCCGCTCTCCGCCTAATGAAATTCGCGGAGAGCGGCGCACGCACATTTTACGGACGAAGCAGATTCAGGATAGCCGCGCCGTTGGGCGTGCCTAAGCCGGTGCACGGATCCCAACCAACGGTCGCGGAATAATCACCGTTATTTCCAACTGTGATATCGCGCAACGCTTTTCCCTGTGCCAGCTTGCCGTAGAGTTTCGGATTCAGCCACCCGACACGCTTGCCAATCCGCTCATTGAGCAGCGCAATAAGAGCAGCCCACAGCGGCGCCACCGCGCTGGTTCCGCCAACCACTCCTTGTTGACCACCGATCAGGACAACATAGCCTGTTTCCGGGTCGGCGTTACCAGCAACGTCGGGCACGCCGCGGCCTGTCGGATTAGATGCAACCGGTATAGGCACATTCACTGCTGCTTGATAAGACGGCTTTGAAAAGTGTTCGCTCACACCGCCGCCTGTGGCCCCGCCCATGCTGCCATCGTTCCAAACTGTTTCTGAGGCAATTTGGCCCTCGGACAAGGTAAGGCTCGTTCCCCCACAAGCCAGCACCCAAGGGCTCGATGCGGGGAAGTCTACGTGGTCTGCACCGTCCGTTTCACCGTCGAACGACCCGCCATCTCCCGAAGCTACACAAACCGAGATGCCAAGCATCGCCGCATCGTTGAACAGCGCGTTGAAGGCATTCATGGCCTGCGGAGTCCACCGGTCTTCCGGCATACCCCAACTAATCGATATCACCGAAGGCTTGCGTGCTTTGTCGTGGATAGCGGCGCTGATGCCATCGTAAAAGCCTTGCTCTGTGTTCGGCGCAAAGTAAACTGCAATGCGCGCAGCCGGGGCCACCGCTCCCGCCACCTCGATATCAAGCGTCACTTCGCCATCGGCACTGTCAGGATCGCCGGTGGGGCTGTTCGTTGCGCCATCCACTCCAATAGCCGTTACACTCACAGCTGGCAGACTTAGCTGCTGCCAATACGTGGTCAGGTCTGAGTTGCTGAAACCTCCGCCCAACTCGATCAGCGCAATCGTTTGATTCACGCCTTTGTTAGTTGGAAAGTTGTAAGCTTTTGCGATCTGTAATGGCGTGTACGCTACCGATTGATCCGTGCGCGGCAGCATCCGGTGCCGCGTGTTCGCCACCGGCCGTTGATCGAATCCGAATACCGCCACAACGCGGCCTTCCAGCGATGGGTTCAGCCACAGTGAGCCCTGACGGGTACGTATTGTTTTGCCGTTGCATTGTCGCAGATCAACATCGGCTCCAAACGCTTCAGCCAGCGGCGCAAACTTTCCAGCCAGCATTATGGATCGGGCAGCCGGATCGCTTCGAACAATGCTGAAGCCATGTTCACTCGCGAAACGCTCCACGACTTCGATATCGGCAGGATCGGCGCCTTGGATTCGTTCGAATTGTTGATGCGATAACCGGCCGGCGGGCGTCTTAGGAGCATCGTCCCTACGCCTCAAAATACAGGTAATCTGTAAAACTTCATCCGCTGAGGGCTTGCCCATGAAGGCTGCGTCAGCTGGGTGTTCGCGGTTGCTACCGCTTAATATGACATGAGAAGGCATAAAATTCTCCAGTCGAAGTGTAGCCTCGGGGCGCTTTGTGGCACTTCTTCCGATACTTCTCTAAATGTGTGTAATGCCATGAAACTTAAGCGGTTATTTGATTTAAAAAAAACTATGAAGCGTTGTGATCGGCCTGCCATCCCGCAAATTCTGGTCGTCGCTGGGCTGCTGATTGGGTCCAGTGCGGCACTGGCGCAAACGCTGACCGGTCTCTTGGGAAACAACACACCGGCCTCCACCTTGCACGCGCCGGTCGATCCTTTGAATCGCACCACGCCGCAGAGCGCAATTCTAAATTTCTTGGAAACTTGCCATGCCGAGCGCTATGCGGTTGCCGCCCGCTATCTTGACCTTTCGAAAATTCCCGCTGAGCAGCGCCGGACGCAAGGTCCTGAGTTGGCAAGGCAACTGGCGGGCATATTAGACAAAGAACCGCGCTTTGAAGTGGATCAGCTCAGCGACAATGCTGCGGGTGATTTGAATGATGGACTCGCGCCCGACATGGAAACGTTGCTGAAGCTGAATACCAACGAAGAACCATCAAGTTTGTTCTTGCAGCGTATTCAGCAGCAGGGAATCGCGGTGTGGGTTGTTTCGAGCGACAGCGTAACGCACATTTCGGATCTGGACGCTATCGAGAGCTCATCCGATATCGAAAAGCGCATGCCAAAGTTTCTGGTGCGGCATAAAATTATGGGCACTGCGTTATGGGCGTGGATTTCACTCATTCTCCTTACCGTTGCCCTGTTTTGGCTGTCCCACCTGCTCTCGCGTTTGTTTCTGGTCATTTTTACGCCAGTGATCGAGCGCTTCGCTAAATCTCTCCAGAGTTACCGTCTCCAAACCCTAACTGACCCACTGCGGTTGCTCATCTCTTTGGCCGTGTTCAGAGCGCTGATGGAACTGGTTACGCCTTCCGCTTTGTTGCGCGACTATCTAATCAAGCTGTTGGCGTTTCTGTTCACCATCGGATTGGCCGCGCTGGTCATGCGCATCGTCGATCTAGCGTCGACGCAAGTCTTGAACCGCTTAGCCCCAAGCGAGCGTGCCCTCTCATACTCTGTTCTGCCGTTAGGCCTCCGCGTGATCCGCATTGGTATTTTTCTGATCGCGGCGCTCTTGATATTGGCGTCGTGGGGTTATAACACCAATGCCATTCTGGCCGGCCTCGGTGTGGGCGGATTGGCGGTTGCGCTGGCAGCTCAGAAAACAATCGAGAACCTCTTCGGCGCGATCGCGTTGATCACTGACCGGCCTGTGCTTGTGGGAGATTTCTGCCAGTTCGGTACCCAAACCGGAACGGTCGAGGATATCGGCTTGCGCTCCACGCGCATTCGCACCAACGACCGAACCATGGTCACCATTCCTAACTCTAGCTTCTCTACCATGACCATTGAAAACTTTTCGCGGCGTGATCGCATCTGGTTTCATCCCACTCTACGTTTACGGCGCGATACCAGTCCCGGCAAGGTCAGTGAAATGATGGAGGCCGTCACCGAAATTCTTAGCGGCCACCCAATGGTTCAGGCCGCAGGCGTCCCCATTCGCTTCACAAAGATTACCGACTACTCGCTCGATTTAGAAATCTTTGCCTACGTAGCGACAGCCAATCTCGACGAATACCTAAAGGTGCAATCAGCCCTCCTGCTCAAGTTCCTGGAAGCGAGCCAGCAGCACGGAGTCGGGTTTGCCGTGCCGATTGCGGAATCCGTAACCATTAATCATCAGGAACCAAGCACGACAGACCACTAGAGTTTCCATCACA